>NZ_JAVDVI010000013.1:0-126788 GCF_031456785.1 Flavobacterium arsenatis | reverse complement strand
GTTAGCGTTACAGATGGAAAGTTCAAGTATGTGTACAACTATACGGACCACCTTGGGAACATCAGGCTGAGCTACAGCCGTCCGGAATTGACCTCCCCCGTTGGTGATCATGGAGGAGAGCCACTACTATCCGTTTGGGATGAAGCACAGCAACTATGCGGGTGAGAAATATGAATATGTGAGGGGACCCGGTGGTGATGGTTTTGTTATCTTGGAGGCTGTTGAAAGGAACAAGTATCAGTATAAGTACAATGGGAAGGAGTTCCAAGATGAATTAGGGCTTAATATGTATGCAATGGATGCACGTCAATACGACCCTGCGATTGGTAGATGGATTGTACAAGATCCTGTAGTACACTTTGATTTTTCGCCGTATAGTGCTTTTGATAATAATCCTGTATTTTGGGCTGACCCTAGTGGAGCAGATGCTGTTTATAATTGGGGGACAGGGAAATACATGGATGGAAACAATGAGGTTTCTTTTGAGCAAGCAATGGCAAGTCATGGATTAAATGCTGATGGTAGTAATCAAGAAACTCCTCCTGATGATATAACTGTAAATTCAAAAGGAGAAGTTACAAATGTTGTTAAAACTGATAGGGCTGATAGATATTTTGATGAAGATGGAACTCAATTATTTTTTAATGATCCAAAATTTGATAGCCAATGGTCAGGATATAAAAAAGGTGATAAATTATACACTTCAATTAGTACACAAAATATTCTACAAATGATTTTAGATGCTGGAGTAAATTTTAGAGGTGGTTTTTCTGGTTACTTTGGTATTGCTTTTAAATCACATAGTTCAGCAGATTTTGGATTCAATGTATTAAGACACAAATATAATATGTATAATACAGAATATGATGGCTATGAGGCTGGTAATGGTGCTTTTTTTAGGGTAGATGGTCAGAAATCGATATATAATTTTGCTGACTTTTCCCAGTTTCTTTGGGGCGGTTGGATGAGAGGAAATACTATGACTTTAACAGAAGCTTCAATGGGAGCTCATATGAATAATTTTTTATCGACAATTTTTTCAATCGATAGAAGTGGTGGTATTTCTGATTCAGAAGCTGACCAGCGAGCTATTCAAAATGGTTATAATTATATTAACAATCTTATATCACAATGGAGAAAAAAATAAAGAGAATTTCAATTATAAACTATGTCTTTATAATAATAATTGTTGTTGCTGGTTTAATACAACTATATTTTCAAGGTGAATATATTAACTATAGAAGATTAAGAGCTGTAATAGGTTATTTTGTAATTGTTCCATCAGTATTTATTTCATTGCTATTAACCTTTTCTATCTTTAGATATTATTATAAAAACAAGTTTAAAAAACCTTTAATATATTTTTTTTCGGCTATACTTGGAATTTTACTTTTTATCTATTTGTGTGTAATTTCAATTTGGATAATCATTCAGGTCTTGCTTTAAAAAATCTAGGTATTATATCAGATGCCCCGCTACTAGCACGAGTCGGTAATGTATCAAATTAGGGCATAGACTAAATTTAGAAACTAAACCATTGAAAAACAGCATTTAGTGTAAAAACCAAATGCTGTTTTTTGTTATATGGAAATAGGTTCTGAATGATTATAATTGATTTATATATAACCCAAATGGTAATATGACCGAGGACTGGAATAAAGGAATCCATAGGATAAGCTACAACCACCTTAATCTTCCGACAAAGATTGAATTTGACAAGAACGGTGTAAAGACAATTGATTATCTTTACAATGCCCTTGGGGTGAAGCTCAAGAAGATGATAAATGATAAGTTGGCTGAGCCCAGCCTACATCAGGATACGGACTACCTTGGAGGCTTCCAGTATGTGGACAATAAATTGCAGTTTTTCCCGACGGCCGAGGGGTATGTTAGTGTTGTCGAGGATAAGGATTTCAATTATGTCTATAGCTACAAGGACCATCTTGGCAACATCAGGCTGAGCTACAGTATGGACTACAAGGATGATGCCTTGAAGGTTTTGGAGGAGAACCACTACTATCCTTTTGGGATGAAGCACAGCTACAACAAGGAGATTTATGAATGGGGAGGCAATAAGGATGATGGGACTCTCCATGCGATATTGGCGGAGGTGCAAAGGAGCAACTATCAGTATAAGTTTCAAGGACAAGAGCGTCAAGATGAGCTATCATTGAACTGGGACAGCTTTAAGTATAGAAATTATGATTATGCGATAGGTAGGTTTATGAATATTGACCCGTTAGCGGAAGATTATACTTATCAATCACCATATAATTTTGCAGAAAATAAAGTTATAAGCCACCTTGAATTGGAAGGACTTGAAGGGATACATTCTTCAAAAGTTGATGGAGCTGGAATTAGAACACATGTAATACAAAAAAATGTAGTTGTATTAACCCAAGCACCAAGACCAATTAATGCAGGAGCAAGTCCTGAGAGAGCAGCAAGAATAGAAATGCAAAACGCAAGAATAGCGGAATCTAATATTGCAAAAGTTAATAGTGTTAAGGCTGAATTAAAAAGCTTTTATTCGGGGGCTAAAAACTCTGCTGGAGAATCTGTTGACTTCCAATTTAATGTAATCGCACAGGAAACTAATAATACAGATGGTGGAAGTACAAGAGATGTAGTTAATATTGGTGTTGCTAATGGAGTAGAATCAGGAGAAACCGCATATACAGGTGCTCCAAATAGTGTTGCTCCTGCAGCTGTTATAACAACTGATAGTTCTCGTGGACTTTTAGGTTTAACTAAAGGAAATGTAAAAGTAACTGTAAACTCAAGTGTACCTGGTGTTACAGCCCATGAAGTTGCACATACTTTAATGACGGGAGTAAAGAAAGAGGATGATTATCCTGGAGGTAATGGAGGTTTAATGGATTCGCCTCCTGGGCAAATTAACGCTAAAGAAGTAGATAGAATAATAGAAGATAGTTATGAAAAAAAGAAATAGTCAAAAGGTAATTTTGTGGTTTTTATTGTTTTTTAATTCTTTTGTTTTTTGCCAGCAATCAACATCAGAATATGTAATCATCACGTATGAAATTGATAGAAATAAAGACCAACATCCTATAAGAAATTATTATTGGATAGTACCTGTAAATACTTTAACAGGGGATAGGGATTTTAAAAAGTATCCATTATATTTTGATGAATTTTCTCAGGATGATTTAAATGACTGTAAAGGAAATAAGGATTTAGTTCTATTTACATTAGTTGCAAAAGAAGATTTTAATATTGGTGATAAAATAAAATCTGATATTGAAAAACTTAAATATATTGTCAAGGATAACCGTAAAAAAGTTGAGAGTGTAGTTAAAAAATGGACTAATGGATATACAGAAAAAATAACAATATATGTAACATCAGTTAAGGGTGATTTTTGTTGTAGCAATTTATCTTCTAATGATGAAAAAATGATTAATTATAGAGGTTTAATCTATTTGCCTATCGGAAATTTTAGTTTTAATAAACCTTTTTTTGAATCCGATAAATATAAAGAGTTTATACATGAAGATTATATAAATTCTGATTATGTTAATCTATCGGATTAGATGGTAATGTATCAGACGATTGGTAACTAATTATTTCATCAGACATTCGCAGAAATCAACTATTAACAATATTATCACAGTCAATAAAAAAACAACCCTCGGGTTGTTTTTTTATTTACTCCCTTTTCCAAATCCATCCAACCCCAACGAAAAGCATTACCACCAACGCCACAACCATCTGCAAAACCGCACAGATAATGCTGAACACAATCCCAACAGACGGTGTTGGAGCTGTACGCATCTGGTGGTTCTGCATTCCAGTCATCATTCTTGGATGAAATCAGGTCGTATTTGAGGTTGGTGCTGGCTTGAATTATCCGTTGGAAAGAAGTCGTGAAAGTCTTTGTTATTGCTCAAAAAATTATCGCGTAAAAACCAACTCATTTCCCTTTGAAAGATTTTCATCAAAACGATAACCGTCATAATCAAATCCTTTCAAATCATCAATAGTTTTAGCATCTGTATCAATGATGTACCGTACCATCATTCCTCTGGCTTTCTTTGCAAAGAAACTGATGATTTTCAGTTTTCCGTCCTTATAGTCCTTGAATTCAGGTGTAATCACTGGAACTTTCAAAGCCTTGAAATCAATAGCACCAGAATATTCCTTGCTCGCCAAATTAACAAATAGTTCGCCTTTTTTCAATTCCTTGTTCAATGATTTTGTTAGTTTTTCTTTCCAAAAGTCATATAGATTTTTACTGTCTTCAATTGGCAACTGAGTTCCCATTTCCAATCGATAGGGTTGCACCAAATCAAGCGGTTTCAACAATCCATACAAGCCCGAAAGAATCCTCAAACGCTCCTGAAGCATATCAATTTTTTCTGTTGGAATCGTATAAGCATCCAAACCAACATAAACATCTCCATTAAAAGCATACATTGCCGGACGGGCATTTATTGGGTTAAAGGGAGTTTTGAATTGCTTGTTGCGTTTCCAATTCAATTCTGCCAAATTATCCGAAATGTCCATCAATTCAGACAATTCTTTTGGCGATTTCTTTTTGATGATGCTGTTCACCAATCTGCTTTCCTTCATGAAAGCACTTTTTGTAAAACGGTCGGTTGGCAATTCAGTTTCAAAATCAAGCGATTTTGCTGGCGATATAATGATTTTCATTTGTTTCTATTTGATTTTCAAAAGTAGGAATTTTGATTTTAAAACGGCTTACGTCAAAATGGAATCTTTTGATTCTGCTATAATTGAAATTGATGTAAAGCATCTTGCAATCAACAAAAAAATCCCAAACGTCAAGCTTGGGATTTAATTATCAAATTATTTCATTTTCTAATTGAACAAGTCATCTTCAATTTGAAAACTGTTCAAAAATGCAACCGTCTTCTGAATATCATAGTGCAAGATTCGATCTTCGGATACAAACGGAACTTCCTCTCTATACGATTTCAAAAACATCTCAATAAAGTCACTTGACTGTAACGGACGTCTGAATTCAATTGCTTGAGAAGCATTCATCAGCTCAATTGCCAAGATACGCTCCAAATTTTCCATCACTTTCAAGGCTTTGGTTGCCGCATTCGCCCCCATACTCACATGGTCTTCTTGTCCGTTCGACGAAACAATGCTGTCAACACTTGCAGGAGTAGACAACTGTTTGTTCTGGCTTGCGATACTTGCGGCAGTATATTGCGGAATCATAAAACCAGAGTTTAATCCCGGATTGTCAACCAAGAAAGCGGGCAAACCTCTCAATCCAGAAATCAATTGGTAGGTTCTTCTTTCAGAAATACTTCCCAATTCAGATAAAGCAATGGCAATAAAATCCAATGCCAAAGCCAAAGGTTGACCGTGGAAATTGCCACCCGAAATAATCTGGTCGCTTTCAATGAATACATTTGGATTGTCAGTAACCGAATTTACTTCGGTCTTGAAAACCTTCTTCACATAATCAATTGCATCTTTAGAAGCTCCGTGAACCTGAGGCATGCATCTAAAGGAATAAGGATCCTGAACATGTTGTTTGTGGTGGTTGATGATTTGGCTTCCTTCAAGGAATTCACAAACCCGATTGGCGGTTACGATTTGGCCTTTATGTGGTCGTATAAAATGAATCAATTCATTGAAAGGTTCTTTTCTTCCATCAAAACCTTCAAGAGAAATAGTCCCGATTAAATCAGCCAAATACGAATATTTTACGGCTTTTATCAAAACATAAACACCATAAGCACTCATAAATTGAGTTCCGTTGAGCAACGCCAAACCTTCTTTGGATTGCAAAACAATTGGTTCCCATCCAAAATGTTCCAAAACATCTTTTGAAGACACTTTTTTGGTATTAAAATAGACCTCGCCTTCACCCAAAAGCGGTAAGGAAAGATGTGCCAATGGAGCTAAATCTCCAGAAGCTCCGAGCGAACCTTGGGTATAAATTACAGGAAGAATATCATTATTATAAAAATCAATCAAACGCTCAACCGTAATCAATTGAACACCCGAGTTGCCATAGCTCAACGATTGAATTTTGAGCAATAGCATCAACTTAACAATTTCTTGAGGAACTTCATCACCTGTTCCGCACGAATGCGACTTTACAAGGTTTTCCTGAAGTTGCGAAAGATTTTCATTGGAAATTTTAATGTTGTATAACGAGCCAAAACCCGTATTAATTCCGTAGATTGGATCACCGTGCAATTGCATCTTGTTGTCCAGATAATCACGGCATTTTTGTATGTTGACCTTTGCTTCTTCTGATAGTGCCAATTGCTTTTGTTCAACCATTATGTGCTGAATTTCTTCGAGCGTTAGCATGCTTGAACTGATATAATGTGTAGTATCCATTTGGTGTAAGTATTGAAACGCCAAAATTCAGTAAACGGTTGTTAAAAAGCAAGGTTTGTTGATAATATTTCGATAATATTAACCTATTGCTATATCGTTTTCGGATAACATTTCAATATATGATTAAATATGGTTTTTTAAATTGACTATAAATTTTGTTTGCTTTTTTTTAATCTTAAACACAACGTAGCGAAAGGAATAGCTTTAATATAATTCACTTTTATTAAGAATAATTGATTTTTAGAATCCTATTTACATTAAATTCTTTCCAATTCGCTTTTAAAGTATGATGGAATTAAAATATTCGTAAAAATTTCACGTAAGCTTTTATTATTGTTAGAAAAATGTACTTTTGAAAAACAAGATGTCAAACCATAAAGTAAAATATCAGTCTTCGATAACAACCAAAACTGTGGTTGTGCTTTCCGTTGGCACTACAACTTCTACAACAAGCACCCTTTAGGGGTAAAATTTTCACATATAATCCTATTATAATTATTCTTTTTTCAAAGAACAGCTAACTATTTAAACAGCATAAATTCCATAAAACAAAAAACAATGAGAACATTAAAATTCGGAGGAACTTCCGTAGCCAATGCCCAAAACATCAAACTCGTACTAGAAATCGTAAAAAACAAAGCCCAAGATTCGCAATTAATGGTTGTGGTTTCGGCTCTTAGTGGTGTTACTGATTTGCTTTTGGAAGCTTCTGCGAAAGCCGCATCAAAAGACAACGATTATAAATTGATTGTTGCTGAAATTGAGAAGAAACACCTTGAAGCTATAAAAGAACTCATTCCAGTAAGCGACCAAAGTGCTCTATTGAGCCATATAAAAAGGATCATCAACCATTTGGAAACTTTGCTCGACGGCTGTTTTCTTTTGGGAGAATTATCCAACAGGACTTCGGATACTATTTTAAGTTTTGGAGAATTGTGTTCGTCCTATATCATTGCCGAAGCATTGAAACAGCAGCTGCCGAACAGTATTTATAAAGACAGCCGCGAATTGATCAAGACCAACAATCACTTCGGAAAAGCCATCGTCAATTTCGAAATTACGAATCAATTGATTGCCGATTATTTCCATGTCAATACTGCTCAAGTAACCATTTTGCCTGGTTTTATAGCTTCTTCAACCGATGGAAACAATACCACTCTTGGTCGGGGAGGGTCGGATTATACGGCAGCCATAATTGCCGCAGGTTTGAATGCTTCTCATCTTGAAATTTGGACGGATGTAAACGGAATGTTTACCGCCAATCCCAAAATCGTGAAACAGGCACAGCCAATTGAAAAAATTTCCTATCAGGAAGCAATGGAGTTGTCGCATTTTGGAGCAAAAGTGTTGTATCCGCCAACAATACAACCCGTTTTGAATCGGAATATTCCAATCTTAATTAAAAACACGTTCGAACCCGAAGCGGAAGGAACTTATATTTCCAATGAAATCAATTACCAAACAAATCCCGTAAAAGGAATTTCTCACATTGATAAAATAGCACTATTAACCGTTGAAGGTTCAGGAATTATTGGGGTTTCAGGTTTTTCAAAGCGATTGTTTGAAGCATTGTCAAATGAAAACATCAACGTTATTTTTATTACTCAAGCGTCTTCTGAACATTCAATTTGCATCGGAATTCAAAACAGTGATGCCGAAAATGCACAATCGGCTATCGATAAAGCTTTTGAATTGGAAATCAGCCAAAAGAAAATCGACCTTTGTACGGCAGAAAAAAACCTTTGCATCGTAGCTTTGGTTGGAGAAAACATGAAGAACCATCAAGGTTTAAGCGGAAAAATGTTCAGTACTTTAGGGAAAAACAACGTCAACATTCGAGCGATTGCCCAAGGTGCTTCCGAACGAAATATTTCGGTTGTGGTAAACGAACGGGATGTAAAAAAAGCGTTGAACACACTTCACGAACGTTTCTTTGAAGACAATACTAAACAGCTGAATTTATTTGTGATGGGAGTTGGAAATGTAGGCGAAAAATTCATCGACCAAATCCATCAGCAAAAGAAATTCTTGAAAGATAATTTGAAGATCAATGTTCGCGTAATTGCACTTTCCAATTCCAGAAAAATGCATTTTGATGAAGATGGAATTACCTTGAAAGAATGGCAATCTGCTTTAGATAATGGAGAAGTGGCCAACAAGGAAAGCTTCATTTCAAAAGTAAAAGAACTGAATTACCGCAACAGTATTTTTGTAGATATTACTGCAAACGAAGTTGTGGCTCAAACTTACGATCAATACTTGGAGCAAAACATTGCAGTTGTAACGTGTAATAAAATAGCTTGTTCATCGGTATATTCCAATTATCAGAATTTAAAGCAATTATCCAGAAAATACAACGCTCCATTTTTGTTTGAAACTAATGTTGGTGCAGGTTTGCCCATTATTGATACTTTGAAACATCTGATTGCATCAGGCGATAAAATCAATAAAATCAATGCAGTTTTGTCAGGAAGTCTTAACTTTATCTTCAATAATTTCAATGAAAATGCTTCTTTCGAAGATGTCGTAAAAGAAGCCGGAGTTCAAGGTTTCACCGAACCCGACCCGAAAATCGATTTGAGTGGTGTTGATGTGGCCCGAAAAATTCTAATTCTGATACGGGAAAGTGGTTATGAAATGGATATCGATGAAATTGAAAACAATTGTTTCCTGCCACAAGAATGTATGGAAACCACCAACAATGAAGATTTTTTCGCATCATTGAAAAAGCATTCATCTCATTTTGAAGGTATTTTAGCCGAAGCAAAAGCAAAAGACAGCCGAATCAAATTTGTTGCTTCTTTTGATAACGGAAAAGCAAGTGTTGGTTTGCAGTTTATTCCGAAAGAAAGTCCGTTTTATAATTTGGAAGGAAAAGACAACATTGTAGAGTTTTACACCGATAGATATGTCGATCAACCTTTGATTATTAAAGGAGCTGGAGCTGGTGCGGCTGTAACGGCTTCGGGAATTTTTGCAGATGTAATCAGGATTGGAAATGTTTAGCCACTAATCCCCAAAGGGGTAATAAAAAAATGAACGAAATAAAACTATTCGCACCTGGAACAATTGCCAACTTATCTTGTGGATTCGACATTCTCGGATTGTGTTTGGATAATGTTGGCGACGAGATGATCATACGAAAAAGTAACCAAAAAGGCATCAGGATTACAAAGATTGTGGGTGCCGATTTGCCTTTTGAAACCGAAAAGAATGTTGCAGGAGTTGCCGCTTTGGCGATGCTTGAAACTATTGAAACCGGATTTGGGTTTGAGATAGAAATCTATAAAAACATCAAAGCCGGAAGTGGCATCGGAAGTAGTGCGGCAAGTTCGGCTGGAGCGGTTTTCGGAATCAATGAGTTATTGGGAAGGCCTTTTACAAATAAGGAATTAGTACAATTTGCCATGCAAGGCGAAAAATTGGCAAGTGGAAGTGCTCATGCAGATAATGTCGCACCTGCCTTGTTGGGCGGATTTACGTTGGTAAGAAGTTACGAACCTTTGGACATCATCAAAATCAAAAGTCCAGATGAGATGTTTGCAACCGTAATCCATCCACAAATTGAGTTGAGAACTTCAGATGCTCGTTCGATTTTAAAGCAAAACATTTCGCTTAAAAGTGCGATTGTACAATGGGGAAATGTGGGTGGCCTAATCGCTGGTTTATACACAAATGATTATGAATTGATTGGTCGTTCGTTGCACGATGAAATTGTAGAGCCATTAAGAAGCATTCTGATTCCTGCCTTCGATTTGGTAAAAAAATCAGCCATTGAAAACGGAGCCTTGGGAGTTGGTATTTCAGGTTCTGGACCATCAATTTTTGCTTTAAGCAAAGGAAAAGAAACTGCCGAAAAAGTAGCCAAAGTAATGTGTGAAGTATATGACGGAATCAATTTGCCTTATGAAATTCACGTTTCTAAAATCAATGATGAAGGGATAAAAGTTTTAAATTCCAATTAACAAATCCTAAATCCTAAATCTAAAATCAAAAATGAAATATTATAGTTTAAATAACAAAAACCTTAAAGTATCTTTTCAAGAAGCTGTCATCCAAGGTTTGGCTCCTGATAAAGGTTTATATTTTCCAGAACATATAACGCCAATTGAAAGTGATTTTTATAATAAGATTGAAAGCCTTTCAAACGAAGCAATTGCTTTTGAAGTCATCAAGCAATTTGTTGGCGATGAAATTCCTGAAACCACCTTAAAACAAATTATTTCTGAAACATTGTGTTTTGATTTTCCTTTAGTGGAAGTTGAAAAGGATGTTTATTCACTAGAGCTTTTCCACGGACCAACAATGGCCTTCAAGGATGTTGGAGCGAGATTTATGGCACGTTGTCTGGCATATTTCAACAAAGATAAAAGTGATAGCAAAAATACGGTTTTGGTAGCAACTTCTGGAGATACAGGTGGTGCTGTTGCAAGTGGTTTTCTTGGAGTAGAAGGAGTTGAGGTTGTCATTTTATATCCATCTGGAAAAGTCAGCGACATTCAGGAAAAGCAACTGACCACTTTGGGTCAGAATATTACAGCTTTAGAGGTCGATGGCGTTTTTGATGATTGCCAGGATATGGTGAAACAAGCATTTTTAGATGAAAGTCTGCATCATAAGAATCTCACTTCTGCCAATTCCATCAATATTGCAAGATGGTTGCCACAGATGTTTTATTTCTTTTTTGCTTATAAGCAATTGAAGCAATCGGGAAAATCGCTTGTGGTTTCTTGTCCGAGTGGGAATTTCGGAAACATTTGTGCTGGAATTTTGGCTAAAAAATTAGGCTTGCCAATAGAACATTTTGTTGCTTCAACGAATGTAAACGATACCGTTCCGAGGTTTTTGAAGAATGGAACTTACGAACCAAAACCTTCAAAAGCCACCATTTCAAATGCCATGGATGTTGGAAATCCGAGTAATTTTGTTCGTATTCAGGAAATGTACAACAATGATTTAAAGGCGTTTGAAAAAGATTTTTCGTCTTTCAGTTTTTCAGATGAAGAAACTACGGAAGCCTTAAAACATATTTACAAAATCAGCGGTTATGTTGCCGAACCTCACGGAGCGGTTGGCTATTTAGGATTAAAAAGACAATTGGAGAAAAACTCTGGAAGTATTGGTGTTTTTCTAGAAACAGCCCATCCGGTAAAGTTTTTGGAAATCGTAGAAGAAACTTTAAATGTCAAACTTCCTATTCCTTCACAAATTGAAAGCGTGATGGGAAAAGAAAAGAAGAGTAACAAAATAAAAAGCTATGAAGATTTGAAAGCTTTTTTGAAGTAAAATTTTGCCACAGATTCACAGATTTTTTATGACATTTAAAATCTGTGAATCCGTGGCTATAAAAAATTATTGATTGTCTAAAATTGAAGCCATTTCCTGTTGCATTTTCAATGCTTCTTCTCTGGCTTTTTCTGCAAAATCCTTTTGGTTCGATGCATAAATTATTGACCTTGAAGAAGCTATAAGTAAACCTACATTGGCATTCATTCCGTATTTGCAAACATCAGAAAGACTTCCGCCTTGGGCTCCAACTCCTGGAATCAATAAAAAGCTGTCAGGAACAATTTTTCTAATATCCGTTAGGTATTCTGCTTTGGTAGCACCTACAACATACATTAGGTTTTCGCTGTTTTTCCAAGTTTTTGAAGTTTCCAATACTTGTTTGTATACTTCTTTTCCATCGATTTTTAGGGTTTGGAAATCAAAAGCTCCTTCGTTGGAAGTTAAAGCCAATAAAATGGTGTGTTTGTTTTCGAAAGCTAAGAATGGTTCAACGGAATCTTTTCCCATATACGGAGCAACGGTAACCGAATCAAAATCCATATCTTCAAAGAAAGCTTTTGCATACATGGAAGAAGTGTTTCCGATATCGCCACGTTTTGCATCGGCAATCGTGAACATTTCCGGATAGTTTTCGTTGATGTAGTTGATGGTTTTTTGAAGTGCCTGCCATCCTTTTATGCCGTAAGCTTCATAGAAAGCAACATTTGGTTTATAGGAAACGCATAAGTCGTGTGTGGCATCGATAATGGCTTTGTTGAATTCGAAGATTTGGTCTTTCGTTTCCAAAAGATGTTGTGGAATCTTGTTTAAATCTACATCGAGGCCGACGCTTAGGAATGATTTTTTTAGTTGGATTTGTTCTGTTAGTTGTTGAGTTGTCATTTGTTGTTGTGTTTGGGGCAAAGTTCGTAAAAAAATAAACCATTAAGAAATTAAGAGGTCTTAAGCATAAATAAAAAATGCCAAACTATTTTGTCTGGCATCTTTCACTTTAATTTAAATACTTTTATTTTCGTCTTAATACTTGATACTCAAATCTTAATACATTTAGAAAACTTCGCTTGCTTCTTTAAGTTTCTCCATATTGTTAACGAGTTGCAACTCATCAATCAATTTTTGGATTTTACCGTTCATGACACCATCCATATCGAAAATATCCATTCCGATTCTATGGTCGGTTACACGACCTTGAGAATAATTGTAGGTACGGATTTTTGCAGAACGGTCTCCAGAACTTACTTGGGATGTACGTTTTGTAGCATCTTCGGCTTGTTTTTTCGCCAATTCTTGTTCGTATAGACGAGAACGTAAAACGCCCAAAGCTTTGTCTTTATTTTTATGTTGCGATTTCTGGTCCTGACATTGAGCGACCAATCCTGTTGGAATGTGTGTTAAACGAACGGCAGATTTCGTAGTATTTACCGATTGTCCTCCAGGTCCTGATGAACAGAAAAAGTCAACACGAACGTCGTTCATGTCAATCTGAACGTCAAATTCTTCGGCTTCTGGTAAAACCATAACGGTTGCTGCAGAGGTGTGAACACGACCTTGCGTTTCGGTTTGTGGAACACGTTGAACACGGTGAACTCCGGCTTCAAACTTCAAAGTTCCGTAAACGTCTTCTCCAGTTACTTCAAAGATAACCTCTTTGAAACCTCCAGAAGTTCCTTCGTTCATATCTACAACAGAAGTTTTCCAGCCTTTGCTTTCGCAATATTTGGTGTACATCCTGAACAAATCACCTGCAAAGATACTGGCTTCGTCGCCACCGGTTCCGGCACGAACTTCGACCATCACGTTCTTGGCATCTTCGGCATCTTTTGGAATTAGCATGAATTTGATTTCTTCTTCCAATTCTGGCAAACGCTCTTTGGCTTCTTCCAATTGCATTTTGGCCATTTCGGTCATTTCTGGGTCGCTACCGTCGGCAATAATTTCGTTTGCTTCGTCAATGTTACCCATAATGGTAACGTATTCATCGCGCTTTTCAGCCAATGCTTTCAAGTCTTTGTATTCTTTATTTAGCTGAACATAACGCTTTTGGTCGGCAATGATATCAGGCTGGATAATCAAGTCTGAAATCTCGTCGAAACGCTGTTTTACTATTTGCAATCTATCTAACATCTTTTTCTTTCCTTTATTTGGAGTGCAAATTTACGAAAAATAGTTGTAAGTTAAAAGAGGTTGGTTGAAGGTTGTAGGTTCTGGGTTTTAGGTTGATGTGGATTGTGTTTTTGGAGGGTTTATTTTGGAGACCTGACAGTTTTTTTCCCGTTCCTAAATTTAGAGTTCGGTACTTTAAGATCTTGTAATCTTTGAATTTATTATACCTACAAGGTTTTGAAAACCTTGCAGGATGAAAACCGACAAATTATTAGGTCTTGGTTTGACGCAAACTTTGTCCCGAAAGTTTAAAAGAAGCCTAAAGTTATTAGTCTAGCCCCGATGGTGCCATTGTTTGAGCTCTTGCAACTGCCGTAAGAGCTGTTGCAAAGCGAGTGGCTCCAGCGGGAACATGGATTGATAAAATGCCAAAAGTGATGCTTCTGAAAATGCATACGCAAATTTTGTTGATTACTTTTTAGGGTAAAACAGAATATAAATTTTACCTTTGGCGTCTCAATATTATTTACAGATTATGGTTTATAAATTCAGAGTTATTCTTGATGCCGAGGAGGATGTTTTTCGGGATATTGCAATACTTGAAGACGATACGTTGGAGGATTTGCACAATGCAATTTTTAATGCTTTTGGTTTTGACGGGATGGAAGTGGCGTCGTTTTATACGTGTGACGAAACGTGGAACCAGGAGGATGAGATTTCGCTTTTTGACACGGGAGATGTTCCTGGTGAACAGCGAATCATGAGCGATTATGTGCTTTCGGATATTTTGGATGCCGAGAATACGAAGATTATCTATGTGTATGATTTTATCAATATGTGGACGTTCTTGGTAGAATTGGCTGCGATTGAGGACCAAGAAATTGGCTTGATTTATCCGAACTTGTTGTTTTCGCATGGAGAAATGCCGGATGAGGCGATGGAGAAAAGCTTTGAAGCCGATATGAATGATGATATCTATGGCGACTATGAAGATGATTTTGATGAGGATGACTTGGATAATCTTGATGGAGGCGATAACTTTGAGGATTATGGGTTTGAGGAGAATTGGAACTAGGGTCAGAAAATAGAATAAGAAGCAAGAAAAAAGACTTGCATAAACAATATATAATGAACCAAGAGGTTAAGGTTTTTGGATCTTTCTTCTTGGTTCTTTTATCTAATACAATCAAAAAATGATCAATTTATTCAACACTCATATTGAGTCGCTTTCTATCCACAGGGTAGGGAACAAGAGCCGTAACGAGGCTATTTTTTTATCGGAACAACCGTTTTCCTTGGGAGATGAGATTGTGCCTTTGATTAAGGAATACTTTTTTAAGCCATTCAGGGAAAAAGAGGAAAACTATTTCCAGTTTGCCCATGAGGTGGATTTGGATTATAATGATATGTTTAAATTGGCTTCTGAGATTTTTGCTGATCCTTCGAGTGTTCATGAAGTTTCAAAGAAAATTACGAAACATTTGTTTGAGCAATCGAATCATCCTCATATTAAGAACGGAGAAGTTTATGTAACGTATTTGACGAATGTGAGTATTGATAACAATGTTGTGGATGCCATCGGAATTTTTAAAAGTGAGTTGCAGGCTGATTTCTTGCAGTTTGAAGAAAAAGACACGCACTTGGAAATGATTCTGCAACAAGGAATCAATTTGAACAAGTTGGACAAAGGTTGCTTGATTTTTAATTACAAAAAAGAGGAAGGTTATAAGATTTTGACAGTTGACAGTAACCGTTATGATGCGAGATATTGGTTGGAGCATTTCCTTTCGGTTGATGCTTTTCAGGATGAAAATTTCATGACCAAAAAATACTTGAAGTTTGTTCAGGATTTTGCAAAAGATGTAGTGCTTCCAGCTGAAGACAAGAAAGAGGAAGTAATGTTCATGAACCGTTCAGTGAATTATTTTGCAAAGAACGACCAGTTTGAGGAAACAAATTTCTTGAACGAGGTTTTGGACAATCCAGATTTGATTCCAGAATTTAAAAATTACAAGGTTGATAAAGGAGAAAAATACAGCATCGAGGACATTACGAATTTCCCGATTGCAAACGCTGCCGTTTCGGACGCCAGAAAAAAGATGAAGAACGTGATTAATTTGGATACTAATATTCAAATTAAATTAGATTTCATCAATCCTGAAAGTGCTGAAAAATATGTAGAAAAAGGTTGGGACGAGGAGAAACAGATGTATTATTATTTGGTTTACTTTAATAAGGAGCAAAAATCGTAAAATATATGAGAAAGATTAGATTAGTTGCAAGTTTACTGTTTGGATTGGTATTGTTTAATTCATGTTCGAACGATGACGATACTGCCGATGTAGTTGCTGAAGTTCAACTTGAAGATGTAATGGTGCAAAATAGTCCTTGGACATTCAGTCATTATGAATTGATTAATGTTGTAAATGCAGGAACATCTGCCATGACACCAGCAGAAATTGAAAGTGATATGAATCTTCAATTAGCAGGATTTACTTTGATATTTAACCAAGACGGAACAGGAGAAACCGCTATTGAAGGTGAAGAAAGCGAAAGTTGGACTTGGGTGATTGAAAATGAGGATAATTTGAGGATTGTTTATGCAGGTAATTTTTCTGATGAATATTTTAACCTAAGCCTTTTGAATTCGCAACTTAAGATGGAAGCAGAATCTGTTACACATGACAGTGCCGCTAATTTAGAAGTGTTGCATTATGGAAGTCTTGTTTTTGAATAAAGATTAATAGTAAGAATCAAAAAAACCGCAAAGGAGTTCTCTTTTGCGGTTTTTTTGATTTAGGTGTTTTGCGGTTTATCTCAACTGGATGTTTATTGGAAGATTATAAGCTGTTCTTACAGGTTTACCTGCAATCATTCCTGGTTCCCATTTTACTTTCAGGGATTTTAAAACCCTGATGGCTTCCTTGTCCAATCCGTAGCCAGGATTTCTTGGCACTCGGATGTCGGTCATGGTGCCGTCTTTTTCAATAACAAAGGAAACATATACTTTTATTGCCTTTTCATTATCCATTTCGGGTGCCTTGAAATTTTTGGCGACATATTTATAGAAATTTTCAATCCCGCCAGGATAGGCTGGCATTTTGTCGAGGTGGGCGGTTCCGTAGGGACCTCGTGGACCTTCGCCACCACCACCACCATCATCTGGTTTGCCTTCGCCACCGATGATGCCACCTTCAACTCCTCCCGTAGATGGCGTGGTTCCAGTTCCTTCAGTAGAACCTTCGTTTGGATTGGTTTCAGCTTCCTCGTTTGTTGCGATATCGGTTTTGGCTTTTTCCTTTTCGACCACTGTTGGATCCACAAGATTTTCTTTGGTGATTTCTTTTTTAGGTTCTTCTTTTCTCGCTGGAGGTAGAGCTTTTGCTTTTTCAGGTTCTTTTTTTGGAGGGAAAACCACATCTGTGATGGTCAATATATCACCTATGATAGGTTCTGAACTTGCAATTGGTTTTTGACCAAATTGGTTGAGGATCATTGGGATTGTAATGAGCAAGCAAAACAATGTGGTTGCTACTAACAATGCCTTTACAGTTGTTTTTGGATTTTCCTGACGCAGTTGATATGCACCATATTCCTTGTTTTTGCCTTCAAAAACAAGGTCAATCCATCGGGTTTCGAAAATACTTACATTAGACATAATTTATGATTTTTGTTAAGGTTAAGTATTACTGATGCATAGGCGAAGTATTTTTTATTTCTATTCTCTATTTTTTATTGTTGGATGATTTATCTCTTATTCTAAAGAGCTATATTTTCTTTAAACGTAAGTATTAAGAAAAATAGTATAGGATTGTTAATAATTTTAGAAAATATTTTGAATAAGGAGGGAAGTTGTATGTTTTAAGCAGGAAGATGTATGGTAAATAGTAAGCGTGTTTGGAAGGTTTTTGATTGGCCTTTTAGCCCTGACTGGAGGGGAAATCCTTTTGTTTTTTTTCTTTAAAAAAAATAAAAGACCTGTCTGCCGACAGGCAGGTTTGGAAGGAAAGGCAGGAATATGGTTTTATTGTTTGCCGAACGTTTCGCTCCTAAAAAAATTTAGCGTTTGTTTTGGATGATTTCGGCCAGCAGTTTCTTGGCACGAAGAATCTTGATTTTTACATTGTTAAGCGGTTCTTCAATCTTGTCGGCGATTTCCTGATAGCTTAATTCTTGGAAATAGCGAAGTTGGATGACTTCTTGATAGTGCGGTTTCAATTCCTTGATGTATTGAAGAAGCTGTGAAAGGTTTTGTTCGGTGATAAGCTCGTCTTCGGCAGATGGTGTTGTATCGGCGACATTGTAAGCCTGTTGGTCTTCCTCATCTGTGATTTCGATGAAAAGGGAAGATTTTTTCTTGCGTAAAAGGTCGATGTGGACGTTTTTTGCAATGGCAATCAGCCAGGTGTTGAATTGAAATTCGGGGTTGTAAGTGGCGATTTTGTCGAATGCTTTTGCAAAAGTTTCGATGGTGATGTCCTCGGCATCGGTTTCATTTTCAGTACGTTTGAGCATAAAGCCATAGACTTCATTCCAATAAAAATCCAATAGGGAAGTGAAGGCGATTTGGTCGCCAGCTTTCGCTTTTTCTATCAGTGGTTTTATTTCCAATGTACGGGTTTTGAGAAAATATTGGTGATGAACACGTTTAATTGCGTGAATATAAGGATTATTTCGATGATTGGAAACCAATATATGGCATCTTTTTCTTTTAATTTTCCTGCTGAAAGACCCATAATGATCCAGGCAAAAAGGTAACGGAAACCGATTAGGGAAAGAACGATTATCCATTGGAATTGAAACGCTAGCAAGACAATTGGCAACAAAACAAACAGCAATTGCGAGCTGTAGAAAAGTGCGAGTTGCATTCTGTCAAAAGGTTTGTAGAAGGTTGCCGTTGCAATGTGACGTCTTTTTTGGGTGAACCAATCCGTGAATGAGGTTTTTGGTTTTGAATAGGTAAAGCTTTCGGGCGAAAAGCAAATGGTCGTGTTTTTCTTTGTGGAGGCTTGGTTAACGAACAAATCGTCGTCGCCTGAACGGATTTTCATATGATCGATAAAACCGTTTACGTTGAAGAATTCTTCCTTTTTGTAGGCCATATTTCGACCTACACCCATATAAGGCATTCCCATTTTTGCCCAAGAAAAATATTGAACAGCAGTGAGTAATGTTTCGAAACGGATGATTTTATTCAGGAACGAATTCGGAATTTTTTCATAAGCTCCATAACCCAGAATAATGGTTTTTTGGAGGGTGAAATTGGAGGTCATTTCGGCAATCCAGTTTTCAGATGTTGGATAGCAATCGGCATCGGTAAACAACAAATATTCTTTCGAAGCAGCTTTAATACCAAGGGTTAAGGCAAATTTTTTGTTTCCCCAAAAGGCCTCATTGTTTGCCACTTTTACTAATCGGATATTGGAATATTCCTTTTCAAAAGCTTCGAAAATATCGAGTGTGGCATCGCTTGAAGCGTCATCGATTAGGATGATTTCGAAATCAGGATAGTTTTGAGTGGCAAGAATCGGGATGAACTTTGCCACGTTTTCTGCTTCGTTTTTAGCACAAACGATTACTGAAACAGGAATGCGTTTCAGGTTGTTTTTTTTAGGTTTTGCAAAAGCAAATTTTCCAAAAACCACGATATAGTAGAGGAATTGGATGAAAACAATGCCAATAAAAACGTAAAAAAGTAATGGTAGCAACATGATTTCGTTTTCTTTTTAAAATGTGTGCAAAAGTAATCAAATCAATCCTTACTAGATGAAAATTGTGAGAGGAAATTTATCGATTTTATCGTGGACATTTTTTCATTTCTTCTGCAATAGCTTTCGCCTCATTGTTTCCTGTTTTTTCGAGTTCTACAATAATGGTATCGTAGTTTTTCTGGTCGCGGTTCTGGGATAATTTATGTTTGGCTTGGATTTCTTCGATTTCAATTTCAAAGGCAACAATTCCGCGGGTCATCATCATTGTTTTCTTCGAGAGATTCTCAATTCTTACAGGATTTTCTGAATTGGCTTCGTATTTGTCTACTAGTTTTTTCAAGGAAGATAAAAGCGCTTCGCCTTCGATGATTTTCACGGTTCCGTAAACGTGAACGGCAATGTAATTCCAAGTGGGAACGCCTTCGAAATCATACCATGATGAAGAAATATAACTGTGTGGACCAGAGAAAATAGCCAATACTTTATCAGAAGATTCAAAACCTTTCCATTGCGGGTTTTCTTTGGAAATATGTCCAAACAATACATCCTTTCCATCTTCGTTTTTATCAAGTTCGAGAGGAATATGAGTTGCAGTTAATTTTCCTTCAGATTGATTTACTAGAATGCCAAAGCTGTTCTTTTGGATGAAATCCTTGATTTCTTCGAGGTTGTGGTTTTTATAGTCTTCGGGGATGTGCATTCTGATTGTAGATTTTAGAGTTTAGATTTCAGATTTGTTCTGAAAATAAAAAATTAAATCACATTAACTTCTGCCTCAATATGAATACCAAAAGTAGTAAAAATGGTTTCTTGGATATCTTTCGAAACATTTAAAATTTCTCGTCCGGTTGCATTGCCATAATTCACTAAAACCAAGGCTTGATTTTTATGAATTCCAGCATCGCCAAAACGTTTTCCCTTGAAACCGGCTTGCTCAATAAGCCAACCAGCCGGAACTTTTACTTCGGAATCGGAAACTTCAAAAAAACGAATGTCTGGAAATTTTTGCTGTACTTTTTCGAAATCAGATTTTGAAATTATTGGATTTTTAAAGAAACTTCCGCTATTTCCAAGTTCTTTCGGGTCGGGCAATTTGCTTTGTCGGATAGCAATCACAGCATTACTTACGTCTTTTAAAGTAGGAGTTGTGACACCTTGTTTGGCCAATTCAGCCGTAATATCTCCGTAGGAAGTATTGATTTTATGGTTGCGTTTTGTGAGTTTGAAAACCACAGAGGTAATGATGTATTGGTCTTTTACATCATTTTTAAAGATGCTTTCACGGTAACCGAAATTGCATTCCTCTTTAGTGAAAGTTCTGGTTTCTTGATTGTCAATTTTAACAGCATCACACGAAACAAAAGTATCCTTGATTTCGGTTCCGTAAGCTCCGATGTTTTGAACTGGTGTCGTTCCTACATTTCCTGGAATCAGCGACATGTTTTCGAGTCCGCCGAAATTTTGGTTGATGGTATAAAGTACAAATTCGTGCCAATTTTCGCCCGCCTGACTTTCTACCCAAACGAAATCATTATCCTCACGGATTATTTTTTTTCCTTTCAAATCGATATGGATGACCAAAGCATCGATGTCTTGCGTAAGGAGCATGTTGCTTCCGCCACCCAAGATGAATTTCTTTTTCGATTGATTTTTGGCTAAAACAGTTTTCAATTCGTCAACTGAATGAACGGCTGTAAATTCTTTCGCCTTGGCTTCAATTCCAAATGTATTGTATTTTTTTAAGGAGAAATTCTCGATGATTTCCATAAGATGTAAGTCAATAATTAACGCTTCAAAAGTAAGCGAATTTAATCTTTCGCGAGGAATTTTTATTCAGAAGTCAAAGCCCGATTTATAAAATCATTCAAAGGTTTCAAGGCAATTAATTTTTTAGACATTTTAGCTACAAAATCTTTTTGCGAAACTTCCTTGATGTCAAATTTTTGAGAAGCTGTGAAACTTTTCAGCTTCAGGTGTTCAATTGCAGGATGGTCTTTTTCGTAATCTTTCGGAGCGTTTTTTAAGCTGTTGGTTTCGGTTCTGTCCAAACTTCCAAACTCTTTCTTGAAGGTTACATCGTTTAGAATTTCTTCCAAATCATCATAAAAGAAAGCGATTTCCTTACGGACTTTTTTTAGCTCTTCCGCTTCTGGCGAATAAAATCCTCCGGCAATAAAACTTCCGCCTTTTTCAATATGAACATAATACCCCGAACGATTCGCACCTTTTGCACCAGCCGACATCCAAATGCCTAGATGTGCTTTGTAAGGCGATTTGTCTTTCGAAAAACGAATGTCACGATTGATTCTGAACGTGCAATTTTTGACTTCCAATAACTCCAACGAAGGGTCGAGTGGTTTCATTACATCCAAAAAATCCGAAACCAATTGATGGTAGTCTTTTTTGAAGATTTCGTAACGTTTTTTATTGTCCTGAAACCAATCACGGTTGTTATTGGCTTTTAAATCTTCCAGAAATTGTAATGATTCGTTGGTCAGCATCTTTATAATTTTTTAGTTAAATCGTCTTCGCTTATAAATCCCGAATGTTTCCATTTTACTTCTTTATTTTCATATAATAATAAGGTAGGAAGTTCTTCGATTTTCAGTTCGGTCAGCAGTGTTTTGTTTGCATCGGCATCCAAGCGAATGATGGTTACATCCTTTAAACTCTTTTGCATTTTAGTGATGTAAGGCTTCATTTTTACGCAAGGAGCACACCAATCTGCATAAAAATTTATCAAGACTTTTTTATCGGAAATTAACAGTTTTTCATATTCCGCCAAAGTCATTCCGATGGTTTCGTTGCTTTTTTTGGCAAGTCCGGAAGCATTCCATTTCACGATTCCGCCATCCATTTCATAAATTTCCTTGAAGCCAAGTTCTGCCAATTTTCCAGATGCCTTACTGCTTCTTCCGCCACTCAAACAATAGACAAAAACGGGTTTAGATCTATCCAATTCGGCTACTTTTTTGTCAAAGTCATTGCCGTTCCAATTGATGTTTACCGCATTGTCCAAATGCTGGTCACTGAATTCTTTTGGCGTTCTCACATCTAAAATTTGGGGTTGTGAGGTAGATTTTATCTTTTGGGCAAATTCTTCAGGCTTGATGCTTTTGACTTCTTTTTTCGATTGTCCATTGCAGGAAATAAAAAGGAGACATAATAAAAAAGGGATTATTTTATACAATTTCATTTTTTAAGGGTTTATTTGATGAAGCTTTGCTTCTTTTTTTGCCACAGATTCACAGATTAAAATAAAAAATAAAAAATAAAAAATCTGTGAATCTGTGAATCTGTGGCTACTATTTTTTAGAACAGCTAAAGTAAGTAATATTCATATTGGATGCAATTTCGCGAGCCTTAATAAAATTACAAATTGAACATTTTGTAGCTCTGATGGGTCGATTTGATGATGGCTTCGGTTCGTTCCGGATGCGTGTCCGAAATAAACAATTGTCCAAACGTTTCATTATTGACCATTTCAACGATTTTTTCAACCCGACTTTCGTCTAATTTGTCAAAAATATCATCAAAAAGCAGGATTGGATTTTCACCACTTTGTTTTTTTACAAATTCAAATTGGGCCAATTTCAAGGCAATCAAAAAAGATTTCTGTTGGCCTTGTGATCCAAATTTCTTGATCGAAAAATGGTCGATTTCAAAAGATAAATCATCTTTATGGATTCCGACACTGGTATAATGCAGAATCCTGTCTTTATTGATGTTTTCTTGCAAAAGCGTCAGTAAATCTTTCTCATGAAGATTGCTTTCATAAACCAACTGAACGGTTTCATTTGAATCTGTAATTGTTTGATGGTGCTTGTTGAAAATCGGAATAAAATCAGCAATAAAACTTTTCCTTTTTTCAAAGATCGATTGCCCTAAACTGTTTAGTTGTTCGTTGTATATGTTTAAGGTATCGGTTTCAAAAACATGATTCAAGGCAAAATATTTCAACAAGGCATTCCGCTGGCTGATGATTTTTTGGTATTGTATGAGCTGTTGGAGATAATTTGAATCCAATTGCGAAATCACGCTGTCCATGAATTTTCTTCTCGTTTCGCTTCCTTCCACAATTAAATCGCGGTCGGCTGGAGAAATAATTACCAATGGGACAAATCCAATATGATCCGAAAATTTCTCATATTGCTTGCTGTTGCGTTTCAGGATTTTCTTCTGTCCTTTTTTCAAACTGCAAACAATTTGTTCCACACGTTCGCTTTTTTCAAATTCACCATCAATCACAAAAAACTCTTCGCCATGCTTAATATTCTGAACGGCAAGCGGATTAAAATAACTCTTCCCATACGACAAATGATAAATCGCATCGAGCACATTGGTTTTTCCAACGCCATTTTTCCCAACAAAACAGTTGATTTTGGTATCAAAATCGAAATTTGCTTCGGAAAAATTTTTATAATTAAAGAGGGAAATTTTTTTTAAATACATCTGAAAATGCCTGCTGTTATTGAGAATTTTGCTTCAAAAAAGAACTATTGTAGAAGTGTTTTTTTGACGTGTGCAAATTATTGAAAAATAACCACAAAAACATCTTTTAA
Source organism: Flavobacterium arsenatis (assembly GCF_031456785.1). NCBI lineage: Bacteria > Pseudomonadati > Bacteroidota > Flavobacteriia > Flavobacteriales > Flavobacteriaceae > Flavobacterium > Flavobacterium arsenatis. The sequence continues at coordinate 102,772 of NZ_JAVDVI010000013.1, read as the reverse complement.
ATATGAATAAAAATTTTATTTTTGCACCTCACTAAATTAAAATAGATGGCAACATATAATAAAAGAGGATATAAAGTACCTAAGGCAAAAGAAGATAAAGTTGATGGAGATTTTATCGAAGATGTAAATGTTGATGTAAGCGACAGTACAACTGCAGAGGTTTTTAATTCACTTGATGAAACAGCATCTAAAACCGAAGATTTTATCGCCAGAAACCAAAAAATAATTCTTGGTGTGGTTGGAGTTGTGGCAATTGCTGCAATCGGCTATTTATTGTATACCAAATTTGTTGTTGAACCTAAAGAAGTAGATGCTGCAGATCAGATGTTTCTTGCTCAAAAGAATTTCCAATTGGCAACGGACGGAACTTCAAGCGATTCATTGTATACTTTGGCATTGAACGGATCTGAAGGAAAGTGGGGATTTGTAAAAATCGCTGATGAATTTTCAGGTACAAATGCAGGAAATCTAGCAAATTATTATGCTGGTATGGCTTATTTGCATACAGGGAAATATGATAACGCGATTTCTTATTTAGAGAAATTTAGTTCAGATGATGCTATTTTGAAAGCCAATGCAATTGGAGGAATTGGAGATGCTCATTCTCAAAAAGGAAACCAAAAAGAAGCTTTGGATTTTTATAAAAAGGCTGCTGAATCTAACAAAAATGATTTTACAACGCCACGTTTCTTGTTGAAAGCTGGTAAAACCGCTTTGGCTTTAGGAAACAAAGAAGAGGCTTTGAAATATTTTACAGATATTAAAGACAATTACGAAACTGCTCAAGAAGCACAAGGAATTGATGCTTTGATTGGCTTGTCTCAATAATACATTTAGTTTTCAGTTATCTGTTATATTTAAGTTACTGATAACTGAATACCGTAAACTGAACACTATTACTATGGCAACTGCAAATAAAAATTTATCAAATTACGATAAAAACTCAATCCCAAACGCGAAAGATTTTCGGTTTGGGATTGTTGTTTCAGAATGGAACGATCATATAACCGAAGGGCTTTTCTCTGGAGCAATTGCGGCTCTTTTAGACTGTGGAGCCTTGCAGGAAAACATCATCCGATGGAATGTTCCTGGAAGTTTTGAATTGGTTTACGGAGCAAAAAAAATGATTGAAACCCAAAAACCAGACGTGGTCATCACGATTGGAAGTGTCATCAAAGGCGAAACAAAGCATTTCGATTTTGTTTGCGAAGGTGTGACGCAAGGTATCAAGGATTTGAATGTGCTTTCGGATATTCCTGTGATTTTTTGTGTCCTGACGGATAATACAGAACAACAATCTATCGAAAGAAGCGGTGGAGTTCATGGCAATAAAGGAACCGAAGCTGGAATAGCGGCTATAAAAATGGCTTATCTTCGTCAGCAATCGAACTTTAATTATCAGTTTCATAATCAAAAACTATTAAACGAACATCAAATTCTAATTGATGAAACACGTCAGAGATTAGAAGAATAACAAGCTATTTTTGCAAAAAAATATCGAAACCTGTAATCTAATAAAATTACAGGTTTTTTGTTTTTATTATGATTTTCTAAACTCAAAAACCAGATTTAAATTCGTTAAATTTGTAACTCATTTTTTAAATCATTTCCAACCACCTGAACTTTTTTTAATGTCAAGCATAATTCAATTACTTCCAGATCACGTAGCCAATCAAATTGCAGCAGGAGAAGTCGTTCAGCGACCTGCTTCGGTAGTGAAAGAACTTCTTGAAAATGCTGTCGATGCAAAGGCAACTGATATCAAACTGATTATAAAAGATGCTGGAAAATCATTGGTTCAAGTCATTGATAATGGCCTTGGAATGAGTGTTACAGATGCCCGTTTATGTTTTGAACGACATGCGACTTCAAAAATCCGTCAAGCGGAAGATTTATTTTCCTTGCATACAAAAGGTTTCCGTGGAGAAGCATTGGCCTCTATTGCAGCAATCGCACATGTGGAAATGAAAACCAAGCAGGATCAGGAAGAATTGGGCCATAATATCGTAATTGAAGGAAGCAAATTTGTTTCTCAGGAATTGGCCGTTTTGCCAAAAGGCACTTCGTTTGCTATCAAGAATTTGTTCTTCAACATTCCAGCAAGGCGAAATTTCTTGAAATCGGATATTGTAGAACACCGTCACATTGTGGATGAATTCCAACGAGTGGCTTTGGCCCATCCTAATATTTATTTTACGTTTTACCACAACGGAAGCGAACTTTTCAATCTTCCACCATCCAATTCTAGACAGCGAATTGTCAATATTTTTTCGGGTAAGACCAATGAAAAACTGGTTCCCGTTCAGGAAATAACCGAAATTGTTTCGATTCAAGGATTTGTTTCCAAACCAGAATTTGCCAAGAAGAGCAGAGGCGAACAGTTTTTCTTTGTCAACAATCGTTACATCAAAAGTGGTTATTTGCACCATGCGATTATGGCGGCTTATGAAGGTTTGTTGAAAGATGGTTGCCAACCGAGTTATTTTTTGTACCTCGATGTTCCGCCTCATACCATCGACATCAACATTCACCCGACCAAGACGGAAATCAAGTTTGATGATGAACACGCCTTATATGCCATCTTGAGATCGTCGATAAAACACAGCTTGGGACAATTTAATGTGGCTCCTGTCTTGGATTTTGATCGTGATGCAAATCTTGATACGCCTTATGAATATAAAAATAAGGATGCCTCTTTTCCTACGATTCAAGTAGACGGAAACTACAATCCTTTTTCAGATGAAAAACCGTCAAAGCCTTCCTATTCTTCTTCGGATAATTTTAGAACCAAAAGAAGTGAAACAGCAAGTTGGGAAAGCTTGTATGTTGGTTTGAAAAACGATACGGAAACCCTTGTCGAAAATACCGAAATTCATTTTGAAAGTGAAGAAGTAACGGCTTCCTTATTTGATGATAGTGATATTGAAAAAGTAGTTAATAAAACTTATCAGATTCACAAGAAATACATTGTAAATCCCATAAAATCAGGAATGGTAATTGTCGATCAGCAACGGGCTCATCAGCGTGTCTTATACGAACAGTTCCTAGCCAACATGACGATTCAACAAGCGGCAAGTCAGCAATTGTTGTTTCCTCTGAATTTGTTTTTCTCCAAAAATGAATTGGAATTGATTTCCGAATTGAAAATTGCCTTGGCGAATACAGGATTCGTGTTTGAAGCCGAAGCCGAAGACCATATCGTGATTTCAGGAATACCTGTCAATGTTACCGAAAGCGAGGTTTCATTGGTGTTGGAACAATTGTTGAGCGATTTGCAGGAAGGCATTCCAGAGAACAGCTTTAGCCAGAACGACAGTATTGCAAAGTCGATGGCAAAAAGTTTGGCAGTAAAAACCGGAACTTATTTAACTGAAAAAGAACAGGAAAACTTGGTAAACGGACTTTTTGCTTGCAAGGATCCAAATGTTTCACCTTTTCAAAAACCAACTTTCATCACAATGCGTGTGGAAGATTTAGATAAAAAATTCTCAATATGATGAACATCACACCAACTGTAAAGCAGTTATTGATTATAAATATAATATTTTTTATAGGTTGCCAATTGGCACCTCAAGTCGAAAGCTTTTTTGCACTTTACCCTTTTCAAAATGACAATTTCAAAGTTTGGCAAATCATAACTCACATGTTTATGCATGCCAATATTATGCATATCTTCTTCAATATGTTTGCCTTGTTTTCCTTTGGAAGTGCTTTGGAACATTTTTGGGGTGGTAAGAAATTTTTGTTTTTTTATATTTCATGTGGATTAGGAGCCGCTCTGTTGCATGCTGGTATTAATTATATTGAGATTCAGAATTTACTTGACGGTGTTTCAAATATGAGTTTGCCTAATGAAACTTTGCATAAAATACTTAATGTCAATTATACTGATGGAACGCATTATAGACGCGATCTTTTTTTGAAAGGAATTACACCTATATTGGAAAATGCAGGTAAAATTGATCTACTGAATAACGCTAATTTTGAGTCTTTGTATGAAGCTGCAATTTCCAATCAAGTTCCAGCAGTTGGAGCTTCTGGAGCAATTTACGGTCTTTTAGTTGCTTTTGCTTTTATGTTTCCAACAGCTGAATTAGCATTGATGTTTATTCCAATTCCTATAAAAGCTAAATATTTTGTTCCTGGAGTTCTTGTTTTAGATTTAGTTTTAGGTCTACGAGGAAGTTCTATTTTTGGAGCTGCTTCTGGTGGTGGAGTAGCACATTTCGCCCATTTAGGTGGTGCTTTGACAGGATTTATAATGATGTGGTATTGGAAGAAAAATCAATTCAATAAAAACCGCTGGAATTAAATTTTATAGTCTATGAGCATTATTGAGGATTTAAAATTGCAATATAGAATTGGTGGTGTAGCCAATAGGTTAATCTACTGGAATGTGGGATTATTCGCCATTCCCTATATTGTTTTTGGTATTTTATCATTGTTTGAAATTCGGATTGATTTTCTTTCTTACGTAAGTTTATCTTCGAATCCTTCCGATTTGTTGTGGAAACCTTGGTCTTTGATCAGCTATGCTTTTTTTCATGGTGGAATCCTGCATATTCTCTTCAATATGATCATGTTGAATTTTTCAAGCCGATTGTTTACGACCTATTTTACACAGAAACAATTGTTCGGATTGTATATTCTAGGAAGTATTTTTGCAGGTTTGATTTACATTGTAAGTTATTTTATTTTTCCAGCTTTAGCCAATTCAAACACTACTTTAGTGGGTGCTTCTGGAGCTGTAATGGCGATTCTTTTTGCAACAGTAACTTATAATCCTTTGATGGAATTACGATTGTTATTGATTGGAAATGTAAAACTTTGGCACATTGCACTTTTCATTCTTATAATCGATTTGATACAATTGCCATTGGAAAACACTGGTGGTCATCTTGCCCATTTGGGTGGTGCTTTCTTTGGATTTCTGTTTATAAAATCCTTACAGAATGGAACTGATTTAAGCAAAATCGTTTCAGTTGTTATTGATTTTTTTGTCAATTTATTCAAACCCAAAAAGGCGACACCTTTCAAGAAAGTGCATAAAAACTACAAGCCAGAACCTAAAAAAGAACCTGCTTCTAGGATTGTAACCAAAGACAAAACACAGCAGCAAATTGATGAAATCTTAGACAAGATAAGCCAATCGGGCTATGACAGCCTTACCAAGGATGAAAAGGAATTTTTGTTCAAGGCTGGAAAATAATTCGTAGATTTCACTCATAAACTCAATCGGCAAGATGAAAAACCTCTCATGGTTTAACAAGACAATGTTTTTCTTTAATATAGTGCTAGCTGTATTGACGTTCGTTGCCTATGTTTTGCCTTTTCTAGCTCCAAAAATCTTCCCTTTTTTATCGGTTTTGACTTTATTTCTGCCGATGATGCTGATCTTGAATGTCATTTATTTTATCTATTGGGGAATACAATTCAAGCGTCAGGTACTTTTATCAGCTCTGGTTTTGCTCTTGGGAATTACATTCATTAATAAATTTTATAAATTTTCTGAAAAAAATCTGCCAGAGGAAGTTTCGGATTTCACGGTTTTGAGTTACAATGTTCGTTTGTTTAATAAATTTGAATGGTCGGATAAAGAAACCGTTCCTGTTGAGATTTCAGATTTTGTAAAGGAAAACAATCCGGATATCCTTTGTATTCAAGAGTTTTCGAATGCAAAAGAGTTTGATTATGCTCGATATCAACACAAATACATCCTTTCAAAAGGGGATAAGATTAAAACAGGCCAAGCCATACTTTCCAAGTTTAAGATTATTAATGAAGGAGAAGTTGTGTTTCCAAATTCGAATAACAATGTGATTTTTGCCGATATAAAAAAGGGTAAAGACACCATTAGGGTTTATAGCATCCATTTGCAATCGATTAAGATAACGCCAGACGTCAATGAAATAAGCGATGATATAAACGGTATCGATCAGCAAAAATCACAAAGAATGTTCAAGCGGATGAGTACAGCTTTTAAGGAACAACAGCTTCAGGCAGAGATTATTATGGAGCATAAAAAAGACTGTAAATATCCCATCATTATCTGTGGAGATATGAACAACAGTGCTTTTTCGTATGTGTATCGAGTGATCCGAGGCGATATGCAGGACAGTTTCGAAGAGGCGGGAAGTGGTTTCGGAAAAACCTATGATTTCAAATATTATCCAGCCCGAATTGATTATATTTTTGCCGATAAGCGAATGCAGGTCAAAAATTTCAAAAACTTCATCGAGATTGTCGATTCCGACCATTTTCCAATAATGGCACGACTTTCTATGGTTGAAGACAAAAAATTATAATTGCTGTTTTTTCAGATAATCCAAAGCATATCTTCCTTCGTTGAATAGCAAATCCAGAATACTCAAATTGTTGATGTAGCCGTGTTTTTCTTCAAAAACTTGGGTGTAAGGTTCAAATTGGTAAGTATCTTTTTTTCCATTTGCCAAACTTCTGAAATCGCTAAAATCAACTTCTCTGAAATATTCCTCTGTTTTACCGTACGATAATTTCAATCCCAAACATTTCGAGACTATCTCGATGGTTTCAAGGTTCAAATCCATCAAAAAAGTATGTTTCTTTTCAAAAATAGGCATAATATTATCTTCAAAATATTCAAAGAAAGGCGAACTTCTGTAAGCCGCTTCTAATGATTTGAAATGCTGTTTTTGCCAGTCGAATGCGGTTTCAATCTTGATGTCTTTTGTTTTTTGATGGCTGTTTTCGGCTGAATGCTTTACCGGAATATTCAATAACTGAATACCATTCGGACTATAAATATACATCCTGTTTCTATTGGTCTGTTTCTGGAAATTGTCTTCCATTTCAAACGTAACCGTTTCGGCTTGAGCTATTGCTGCAAATTGACTGATGGATGGAAAGTAGGTTGGATGTAATAAGATGTTCATTTGTGTCAAGATTTAAATCAAAAAAGTCATAAAGCCGATTGACATTATGACTTTTAAAAAGTTTTATTTTTCAAATTTAGCTTTTCGCTCTTTTCTTCTTCATGAAATAACTGATTCCGAAATAAGCAACCAATGCGATCAAGAAAAACTTAAAGTAGGAATAAGGTTCGCCATCTCCGCCAACAGTTGTAAACATCCTATCCCAACGGATTTTGTCGATTGCTTTGTTCCAACCGATGTTCTGGTCCAAACTCATCCAGATGAAGACAGGTTTTCCAACGATATGATCTGCAGGAACAAAGCCCCAAAAACGTGAATCTAGCGAGTTGTGACGATTGTCTCCCATCATATAATAGTAATCCTGTTTGAAAGTGTAAGATTTGGCTATCTGTCCATTAATTCTGATTTCATCACCATTAATTTTCAAATCATTTCCTTCGTATTCCCCAATTACTTTTTTGTAAAAAGCAATTGATTCTCTGTTTAAAGTTACTGTTTTTCCAGCTTCTGGGATATATATTGGTCCAAGATTGTCAAGATTCCATTTTTTTGTAAAAGGAAAAATGCTAGGATCCTCTTGTTCAGAGATATTTCGCTTGATAGATTTAATGGAAGGATTATTTTTTAACCGTTGCATATTTTCCTCTGTTAAGGCAAAAAATCTAACGCTATCCGCTTTAATATATCCGAAACCATCAGTGATATTTAATTCTTTGAGCAAGTAGGTTCGGTCTAATTCTGTCCCATCTGTTTTAGCATCGTAAGAATATTGAGGCTTGGCTCTATCTGATAAAATAAGCTCTTTCCCATCAATAAAAACAACACCATTTCTAACAGATAAGCTATCGCCCGGAGTTCCAACACATCTCTTTACGTAATTTGTTCGCTTGTCAACGGGTTTGCAATATCTTCTGTCAGCAGGTTTGTACATATTGTATAGGGTATCAGCTGGCCAGTTGAAAACCACAATATCGTTTTTTTCTATTTTTTCAAAACCTGGAAATCGAAAGTAAGGTAATTGCAACTTGTTTTTCCAAGAAGTCTTTGCCGTTTCTTCATTGTCATCATACAAATACGATTTTATGTTGATGATAGGAATTGTATCGTGAACCATTGGTGCCGCAACTGTCGTCATTGGTGTTCTGGCTCCATAATGAAATTTACTTACGAAAAGGAAATCGCCAATGAGAAGTGTTTTTTCCAAAGAAGAGGATGGGATTGTAAACGGTTGCATCACATAAGTATGTACCAAGGTCGCTACTATAATGGCAAAAAGAAATGAACTAATCGTGTCGCCTGTTTTGGTTGGCGAAACCAAGCTTCTGTCTTTAATATGGGTAACATCTTGTGTGTAATTGATATAGTAGATATAAAGTCCTAAAGTAAATAACACCAAAACAGTATCGAGAGTGGTTTTCTTTCCAAAACTTCTGATGGTTTCTACCCAAACTACCGGAAACATAATCAGGTTGATAACAGGTACAAAAAGCAAAATCGTCCACCAGCTTGGTCGGTTGATGATTTTCATCAAAACGATGGCATTGTAAACTGGAATTGCCGCTTCCCAAGATTTCCTTCCAGCTTTTTCATATAATTTCCAAGTTCCGATGAAGTGAACAATTTGAATGATCAGGAAAAATATAAACCATTGATAGAGTGTCATATATTTTGTATTTGTTTGATAATTTTAAGTATTAGCTTTTTATGCTAAACGATAAGTGTTTAAATGTTTGAAAAAGTTACATTTTGTTTCCGATTAATTCAGTTCAAGAACATCTTTCATCGTGAAAACGCCTTGTTTTCCAATAATCCATTCGGCTGCGATAACTGATCCTAATGCAAATCCGTCACGATTGTGGGCGGTGTGTTTTATTTCGATTGTATCAACTTCGGAATTGTAAAAAACAGAATGCGTTCCCGGAACATTTTCAATCCTTTTTACATTGATTAGAAGCTCATCATTTTTAGCATTTTCCAAAGCCCAGCTTGAATAATCGGAATTTTCGATGATTCTGTTGGCCAAAGTTATAGCCGTTCCACTTGGAGCATCCAATTTTTGAGTATGATGAATTTCTTCCATCTCCACCTTATATTGGTTGAATTTCGACATCATTTTAGCCAAATGATCGTTCAATTCGAAGAAGATGTTTACACCAAGGCTAAAATTGGATCCATAGATGAAAGCCCCCTTTTTTTCTTCGCATAATTTCACCATTTCGTGGTAGTTTTCAAGCCAACCTGTAGTTCCTGAAATAACAGGAATTCCTTGTTCAAGACAAGCTGAAATATTGGCAACGGCTGCATCTGGAATACTGAAATCAATGGCGACATCAGCTTTATGAAGGTCTTCAAAAGTGTCAGAACTGCTTTTTCTCAATACAATTTCGTGTCCTCTTTGCAAAGCTATCCTTTCGATAACCTTTCCCATTTTTCCGTAACCTAAAAGTGCAATCTTCATCAATATTTTTTTAAAAGCTGTAGTTTAAAGTGACCCCAACATTTTGCTTGTAGTTGATTTCGTTCGGGTAAATTTCGGGTCTAAACGATAAGTTGTTGTTTACGTTGAACTGCATCAAATGTGCATCAACATTGGCATCGATGATGTTTAAGGCATAAAGTCCGAAACTTATCAATAAGGATAAATCCCTATTTCTTTGAAAAGTTCTTTGTGCATTAATCAAGGTAGCATCGCTGTATTGTCCTTTGAATTCATCGTCTTGACCGGAAAGCCTCATTTTGTAGGCATCACGGAATTGATGGTATTTTTTATTATTGTCAAAATAGAAATAAACACTGGTTCCGATTGCTCCATAAACAATTGGAATCTTCCAGTATTTTTTGTTGTAGGCCTGACCCAATCCCGGAACAATAGCCGACAAAAAAGCGGCTCTTGCTGGAGCAAGCGGATTGATTTCCTTGCCTTTTACGGTATCTGCCAAGACAAGAAACTCGTCTTTTTTTACCTGGGCAAAAACCGAAATGTTTCCTGTAATGAAAAGCAAGAACAGTATGGAAATATATTTAGTCACTAACCTTTTATTAGTTTGATAATTCTCTTGAAATCTTCTTCCGAATGAAATGGGATGGTGATTTTTCCTTTACCGTTTCCGGCAACTTTCACATCCACTTTTGCTCCAAAATAACCTGTGATGGCTTTCTTTTCTTCTTCGTTGATATCGAATGATGAAGCTTTGGCTTTTGCTGTGGTTTTTGGTTTAAGGCTTTCCTGGTAGTTTTTTACCAAAGTTTCCGTTTCTCTAACCGATAGATTTTGGCTTACTATTTTTTGGTAGATGTCTGTCTGTGCATCCAAATCTTCAATATTGATGATGGCACGGCCATGACCCATGGAGATAAATCCGTCACGTATTCCCGTTTGGATAATCGGATCAAGTTTTAATAAACGAAGGTAATTGGCAATCGTAGAACGTTTTTTTCCCACACGTTCGCTCATTTGCTCTTGTGTCAATTGAATTTCATCAATCAATCTTTGATAAGATAAGGCAACCTCAATAGGGTCTAAATCATGACGTTGGATGTTTTCCACCAAGGCCATAACAAGCGATTCATTGTCGTTTGCAATCCTGATATAAGCCGGAACAACCGTTAATCCGGCGATTTTAGAAGCACGAAGTCTTCGTTCTCCCGAAATCAACTGGAACTTGTTGAATTCCATTTTTCTAACCGTAATGGGTTGAATTACACCTAATTCACGAATAGAAGTGGCCAATTCCTGAAGCGATTCTTCATTGAAATTACTTCTTGGCTGAAATGGATTTATTTCGATAGCATCAATCTCAAGCTCAATGATATTACCAACAACTTTATCTGCATTTTTGTCCTCAACCGACTTGATGTCGTTTTCAGGATCTTTCAATAATGCCGATAAACCTCTACCTAATGCTTGTTTTTTTACCGCTTTTGTCATTCTATGCTAGCTGTTTTTCTTTATAATTTCTTGAGCAAGGCTCAAATAATTTGTTGCTCCTTTGCTTGTTGCATCAAAATTGATGATGCTTTCGCCGAAACTTGGTGCTTCACTCAATTTCACATTTCTTTGAATGATGGTCTTGAAAACCATATCGTTGAAATGCTTCTGAACTTCCTCAACCACTTGATTGGAGAGGCGAAGTCTTGAGTCGAACATCGTCAACAACAAACCTTCGATGTCCAATTCTGGATTGTGTATTTTTTGAACACTCTTGATGGTATTCAATAATTTCCCTAAACCTTCCAAGGCAAAATATTCGCACTGGATTGGAATGATAACAGAATCTGCCGCCGTTAAAGCATTCAATGTCAGTAATCCTAAAGAAGGAGCACAGTCAATCAATATATAATCATATTTGTCTTTCACGCTTTCCAATGCCTGTTTGAGCATGTATTCTCTATTTTCCTTGTCCACCAATTCGATTTCGATGGCAACAAGGTCGATATGAGCCGGGATTACATCCACATTTGGAGCCGAACAAGCAATAATTGCCTCTTCTGGCGTGTGGCTGTGTTCCACAATTTGGTAGGTTCCTATTTCTATACTTTCAATGTCAATTCCCAAACCCGAACTTGCATTCGCTTGAGGATCGGCATCAATAAGTAATACTTTCTTTTCTAATACACCAAGTGACGCGGCTAAATTTACCGAAGTAGTTGTTTTTCCTACACCACCTTTTTGGTTGGCGATTGCAATGATTTTGCCCATTTATTTTCTTCAAAAATTGAGTCGTAAAAGTACGATTTATTATGGTTTATGAAAATGTTATTTGTTAACAATCTTGTAATTTTTAATGTACTGATTGTAAAGGTGATAATTTTGCTTTCTTGTTAATTTATTGATAGAGACTTCAAGTTAAAGCAAGGTAATATAGCAATCTAGCACTGTAGTTTATCCAAACAAAAAAAACATAAAAATTAACGAAATTTATATTCTGAAAATAAGGATTTAATTTAACTTAAGTTATTTATTCTATTGAAATTCAAAAGGATGCAATTGTGTTTGGATGGTGTTTTTTAGTAATAATTACCTTTTTAAAGCTGCAAGATATAGATGAAATTAAAATAGATTCAAAAAAAATTAAAATCCAGCCACTAAAAGACCTTTTGCTGCTTTTAAGCTGCATTTTTGAAATTTAGAATAGGCTTTTGCCGCTCGTTCCCTAATTTGATTTGCATTTTCATTTAGAACATATCCAGAAATTGCATCATGGATCGTGTAGGCTTCGGGTGCCATAAATTGAGTTGTCCAAACCAGAGGATTTGAATTTGCATTTGTGATATAAGCTGAAAAATAGCTTTTACTTTTACAAGCCAAAATAATACAATCACGCTTTTTTCCGTCGGTATTTGTGTAGGATTTATTGAGTTTAAAATCCATTAATCCGTTGTGTCCAATATAAGCAACCAATGCGGAATTTCCATAAATACCAAGCGTTTTATCGTTTATTTTAATGGTGTTTTTCAAGTCGCCCGAATTGCTGTTTAAAAAATCTTCTGTACATTTTTTAATTTCTTTTCCATCATAGGCATCAGCAATCAGATACACATCTTTGGTTGTATGTTTAAAAATAACTCTTTCCAAAACGGTGCCTTTCATTTTTTCTGATTTCAAGAATTTCCATTCAGAACTTTTCTTGAAATAGGTTCTAATTCCAAATCCACAACCCCAATACAAATTATTATCGGCATCTTGGCCATCGCCAATTTTTGCTGGAACCGGAACAATTCCTTGGTATTTATTGTCACACAAGGCCACAAAAACATGAATCACTTTTGATGTGTTTTCATAATTATTTGTAGTTGTGATGTCTAATTTTGGATCGTTTTTAGAAAAGCAATTCGTTGCAAAGGATAGAAGTGCTAACAAAAAAGTAAAGTTTGATTTCATAATATTATGTATACTTTTCAAACGCAAACCTTACTTTGAATATTTTGTTTGTTGTAAAATTGTTTCAACTTCAAACTATCGATCCTTTTTTGCTTTAATCATCGCTTCCAACATGTCCCACATTTCTTCGGGAATGGCTTCCAAAAGATTGAATTGTCCGGCACCTTTTAGCCATTCTCCACCATCAATTGTAATCACTTCGCCGTTTACATAGGCAGAAAAATCAGAAACCAAATAAGCCGCAAGATTTGCCAATTCCTGATGGTCGCCAACTCTTTTCAAAGGCACTTTTTTTGCCATATCAAATTTTTCGGCTAAATCACCTGGAAGCAATCGGTCCCAAGCTCCTTTTGTAGGGAAAGGTCCTGGAGCAATTGCATTCGAACGGATTCCGTATTTTGCCCATTCAACAGCCAAACTCCTTGTCATGGCCAAAACGCCTGCTTTTGCAGTAGCACTTGGAACAACATAGGCCGAACCTGTCCAAGCATAAGTGGTAACAATATTTAAAATAGTTGAGCTTTCTTGTTTGCTATCAATCCAATGTTTTCCAAAAGCCAAGGTACAGTTTTTTGAGCCTTTCAGAACAATATCTATTACAGTATCAAAAGCATTTGCAGATAATCTTTCGGTTGGAGAAATAAAATTTCCGGCAGCATTGTTCAACAAAACGTCCACTTTTCCGAAAGCTTTCAAGGTTTCCTCAAGCATGTTTTCGACTTGATCGTAATGACGGACATCACATTGCAATGGCAAACATTTTCCGCCTGTTTCGGTTTCAAGTTCGCTTGCTGTTTTCTTGAGTTTTTCTAAATCGCGGGAAGTGATGGCAACATTGGCTCCCAGTTCCAGGAAATATTTTGTCATTGCTTTTCCAAGGCCACTTCCGCCACCTGTAACCACAATTACTTTGCCTTGCAAGGCATCATCACGTAACATTTTTTTAGTAAAATCCATATTTTTGTTTTTTGCTAAAGATAGTAAATTTGAATAATTGGATATTGGCATGGTTTTAAATATTCTATAATTAATGCTATTTTAATGATGTTTGATAATTTCTTGTTGCGAAGAAGTGAAAATTTTTATAAAAGTTTAGTATCTTTAGCTCGTTAGAGAAATACCTTAATTCTCTACCTTCAAGTTTAACCCCTAAAACAAGCAAAATGCTAAAAGCAACCTCTTACAACCAACTGAAATGGCTGTTTAGTTGTGTCCTTTTTTTGCCTTTTTGCTTATCGGCTTTAGCCCAAACTACAAAAGTTGAAGCTCTTTTAAAAGAAATAAAACCCAATCAGCCTGATACAGCCCGTATGAGGATTTACCGACAACTTACCACGGCTTATGGCTCTGTGGATCAGGACAAAAAATACTATTATGCAGTTGAGTATAAAAAAATCGCCGAAAGGCTAAAGGTGGATACCCTTGTAGTGGAAGCTTATATTGACATGGGTGGAACTCACGCCATCAAAACCGTGATGGACAGTGCTCTTTTTTATTTTTCAAAAGGATATGAGACGGCCAAAAAAATAAAGTACGATCGCGGAATGGCAAGAGCTTTGGCAAGCATGGGATATGTTTATGAAAAGATAGACAACGAAAGAGAAGCAATTGACAAATACAAGGAAGCGTTGCGGTTGTATAAAAAGGTCAATTATGCAAAGGGAATTAACCAATGCTACATCAATATTGGTGGGATCTATCACGATCTTGGAGAATATGAAGTTTCACAAACCTATGATCTTTTGGCTCTTGAAAGCTATAAAAAAATTGGTCATGAGCCGGGAATTGCATCTGCATTATTTTCTCTGGGAGGAGGTTGTCTGGAACTTGGCGAATTTGAAAAAGCCAAGAACTATTTTCAGCAAAGTCTTGAAATAAGAGAAAGGATTGGCGACATCAACGGTATTGCTCTTGCCAGATGGGGACTTGCCCGAGTGGACATAAAGGAAGAACGTTTTAAGGAAGCCTTGCCTAATTTGGAAATCGCCTTAAAGCATGACATCGAATTAAAGAATACTTTTCATGAAAGTGCCGTTTTAATTTCTTTTGCAAGGGCACACCTAGGCTTGAAAGACTATAAGAAAGCAAAGGAATATGCCAAAAGAGCCGAAGTAAACAGCAGGATAATGAAATCGTTATCGATGCGATCTAAGGCGGTTTGGCTTTATACGAAAATAGAGGAAGCCCAAGGCAATTATAAGGAAGCTTATGATTATCAGAACGATTTTATTGAATTGACCGATAGCATCAAGGCAGAAGAAAAGTTAAAACATTTGGTTCTGACGGAATTCAGCAGGGTTAGTTCGGAAAATGAGGGTCTTATGAAGGACAATCAAATCATTGCAACCAAAAATATCAGTTATGTAAAGACCATTTTCATAACCTCAATCATTTTATTGTTTGTCGTAATCTTGTTGGTACTTTATTACAAGAGAAATCAGGAAAAGAAAGCGACCAATCTTTTGCTCCAAAGGCAAAGGGATGAGATTTCAGAGATCAACAAGGAACTCGAAATGTTGAACGAGGAGCTTATTACCCAGATGGAAATCATTGCCGTTCAAAACACAGAATTGGAGCAGTTGAATATGGTCAAGAATAAGTTTTTCTCGATTGTTTCGCACGATTTAAGAAGTCCGCTTGCTACTTTGAAAATGCTTTTCGGACTTTACAGGGAAGGTCAACTCAATGAAAATGAGCTAAATGAATTGCTTGCAAAACTGGAAGACACAATCTATACAACGTCGGTTTTTCTAGACAATTTGCTCGAATGGTCCAAAAGCCAACTGGATGGAATTGTGGTTAATCCGGCAAATTTTGAAGTTGGCAAATTGATTAACGAAAACATCCAACTAACTGAAACGGCGGTGCGATTGAAAGGTTTGAAAATAGAGAGTAGCATAGAAAGAAACACAATGGCTTTTGCCGATGCCAATATGATCAATGTAGTGGTTCGTAATTTAATTTCGAATGCTGTTAAGTTTTGTAATCCGGGAGATATAATTTCCATTGAAGCCTATAATAGCAACGATAAAATGTATCTCACCATAAAAGATACAGGTCCGGGAATCAGCGAAAAAGAACTTCAGAAACTTTTTAATCTCGAACACACCATCACCACAAGTGCAAGTGGAGACAAAGGCCATCAAATAGGACTGGTGCTTTGCAAGGATATGGTTGAGCAAAATAAAGGTAAAATAAAAGTAGAAAGCGAATTGGGAAAAGGAACTGTGTTTTTTGTGGAAATACCTGAAAAACAGATGTAAACGATTTTTTTGAAGCAATTTTTATTTATTTTAGCAAAAAATGTTCCGACTGTTAAGAAACACCCTAATCTAACATTCAAGCCATGTTGCATAGAAAAAAAATGAAACACTTTTCCATCTCCGTTTTGCTGCTATTGTGCTTTTTTTTCGGATATGCCCAAGATAAAAATGTGAATCAGCTTCTGGAAGAATTAAAAAAAAGTACTTCGGATACTTCCCGCCTTAGAATATATACCAAATTATCAACGACCTATACCTTCACTGATGCCGAGAAAAAATTCTATTATGCCAATAAGAGCAGACTTCTTGCCGATAAATTAGGTATAGATACTTTGGTTGTTCATGGTTTTGTTGATATGGGAATTTCGCACGGACTTCGCAATAACACCGATAGTGCACTTTTTTACTTTTCGACGGCCTATGTCAAAGCAAAGCAAATCAACCATAAAAACGGAATGGCACGTGCCTTGGGAAGCATCGGTTATGCCTACGACAGATTAGATAATAAGGAAGAAGCTATCAAAAACATACTTCAAGCACTGGAATTATATAAGGAAATCAAATTTAAGAAAGGCATCAATCAGAGTTATGTAAACCTTGGATCGCTTTATTATGATATAGAACAATATAAGGTTGCCGAAAGCTATTTCAAACTTGCACTTCAAACTGCTATCGAGGGTAAAGAGCAGAAAGGAATTGCTCATGGTTATTTTACACTTGGAAATACCTACAAGGAACTCAAAGACAACAAAAAGGCAAGAGAACATTATAGCAAAGGTCTTGAAATTGCCATTAAGATAGAAAACCCGAGCGAAATTGCATTAGCCAGATGGGGTTTGGGACAGGTTGATGCCATCGAGAAAAATTACAACGAAGCTTTGAAACAGTTTCAAATTGCATTAAAAATCAACCGGGAAATTAAAAATGAATACCACAAAGATGCGGTTCTTATTTCTATAGCCGAAGCTTATATTCAATTGAAGGACTATAAAAAGGCCGAGCCTTATGCAATGGAAGTATATAATAATGCACTTCGGACTAATTTTTTGGTGGTTTTGTCCAAAGCCCTGCCTCTTGTAATTGAAATCAATAAGGAACAACGAAAATTTGAAGTAGCATTAGAATATCAAACCAAATTAATGACCGTGATTGATAGTTTGAATTCTGAAAAAACGACCAAAAATGTTGTTCTTGCAGATTTTGAACGTATCCGTTCGGAAAATGATAATTTGGTTAAAGACAATTCCCAAATAGCGGCCAAGAATACCAATTATGTAAAGACCATTTTCATAACCTCTGTACTATTGTTGTTTGTGGTGATGTTGCTGATTCTTTATTATATTCGAAATAAGGAAAAGAAAGCGATAAATGAACTTTTGCAGTCTCAAAAAGAGGAAATTGCCAGTGTCAACATTGAGCTCGAAACCCTCAACAAGGAAATTATTGTCCAAAATGATGAATTGGAACAACTCAACAAAGTCAAGAACAAGTTTTTCTCTATTGTTTCCCACGATTTGCGAAGTCCGTTGGCAACTTTAAAAATGCTTTTCGGATTATACAGAAGAGGCGATTTGAGCGAGGCTGAACTAACGGAGCTCCTGTCGCAATTGGAAGATACGATTTACAACACGGCAGTCTTTCTGGACAACCTTCTTGAATGGTCTAAAAGTCAGCTTGATGGGATTGTTGTAAAACCGACTTCATTTGATGTAAAGGAACAAGTTGATGCCAATATTAGGCTTCTTGAAACCCAAATCAACATAAAACAATTGAGGATAGAAAACACCATCGAGAAACCTGTTATTGCTTTCGCAGATAAGAATATGATCAATGTCGTTATTCGAAATTTAATCTCAAATGCTGTAAAATTCTGCAACCCGAATGATTCAATTATCGTTAAGGCCGAAACCAAGAATGATAAAATTGTAATCTGCATCCGCGATACAGGACCTGGAATTGCCGAAAAAGACCTTGATAAACTGTTCAATCTGGAACACACCATTACAACCAGCAACACTGGCGAAAAAGGCCATCAGATAGGTTTGGTGCTTTGCAAGGATATGGTTGAGCAGAACAATGGAGCCATCCGAGTGGAAAGTAAAATAGGAGAGGGGACGGTTTTTTGTATCGATCTTCCTAAAATTTAATGAATTCGTAAAGGGAGTAATTACTTCAATCGTTCTAAAACGCCTTTCCGTTTCACGATATTCTTATAATCCCATTGAATGTTAATTCCTTTTTGGAGCCAACGTTTCAAATCATCCACATTAATTTCCTTTACGGAAGTATATCGGGCATCGGCCGATTTGAAATTGCCCACTTTTTTTAGCCCTTCTTCCTTAAACGATTCGCCACTCCAAAACAATAATCTCACGGCATCTTTGAGTTTGCTGTAGCCAACAATTGGATTTCCGTCAAGAAACCAAACCGGATGAGCATGCCAAATTTTGTTCTCGGCTTCTGGAAGATTTTGGCTGATGACTTCATAAAGTTTGTTGCAAATAGCAGTATCTTCTGGGAGTTGCTTTTCGTTATATGCTTGAATGTCTTTGTTCATAATTGTATAATGAATTAGCTTGAACGAATTTATGAAAAAACATTCAGTTTTATTTATCTAATAGTATTTTCTGAATCCGCTATTCTTTCGATCTGTTTTAAATGCCTGATGTTATGGTTGATGACAAACCTGAAGGTGTCGCCAATTTTCAATCGAATCCATATAGTTATAGATATTTGGGTTTTTTCTTTGTTCAGGCTAATGCTTTTGGAGCGTTCTAGTAATTCCAACATCTTTTTTTGCTGGTTGATGAATCGGTCTATCGTATTTCGGCTCAAATTACTGTTCAAAGGATTCTTATCCTTAAAGGTTTTCATCTTGTTGAGTTTCTCTTTGGGTAACATGCTTTCTGCAAAGTAATTTCCTAGAAAGCCACTTTTAAAAAAAGGATCATTTTTGCTGGTTGCTTTTTGGATTACCCTTTCTATTTCAGGAAGATAGAAATCACCATATAAATTTAGGTGTTCCAAACATTCAAGGATACTCCAAGAAGTAGAAGTTGCCCTCCAATTGAGTTCGTTGTCGGATTTTGCTTTTAAGACTTCAGCGAAATTGATGTTTTCTTGAGATATTTGCACTAATTCAGATAACAATATTTCTGATTTTACTTTCATGTTTTTGATTTTTAGGCAAAGTTCAAGCAATAAAAACATTTAAATCTTGACGCAAATCAAGATTTTTTCAACCGTGATAAGGTTTCTGCACTCATTCGCAAATAGTTGGCAATATGCTTGTTGGGAATTTCTTGAAACAATCGTGGGCTTCTCGCCAAAACTCTATTGTAACGTTCTTTTGGCGAACTTGTTAGGATGTCTTTTTCACGTTCCATTTGTTGGAGGATCAGGTCTTCAAGCATCTTGATGAATACTTTTTTGTTTTCTTCAGATTGTTCTACAAATTCATAAAAAACAGATTTAGGAATCACTTTCACAATTGTTTTTTTAAGAGCCTGAATGTAAAATTCAGATGGTTTTTCCAAAAAGAAAGAATCAAGAGCTACAATAATGTTATCGGGATAGCCGAACCGAATGACTTGTTCTTCGGAACCATCCAAAATAAAAATCCTTAAACTTCCGCTTTCAACAAAATAGATGTTGGTGTCTGTAGTATTAGCCGCTTTCAAATATTCGTTTCTTTGAAGTGTTAGGGTTGATGTATATAATTTTTGTAGGTTCATATCGTTAATTTATATGAATCTTAAACCCTCAATACTCCACGAAAAGCCCTTGCTCCATAATAGGAATCGGCTCCGTTATGGTACACAAATACTTGATCATAACGACAATCACAAAAAAGAGCTCCGCCTAATTTCCGGATGGCTTCGGGGGTTTTAATCCAGCTCGACGTCTTCAAATCAAATTTTCCGAGTTGTTGCAACTGGCGGTATTCTTCTTCGGTCAAGATTTCGATACCCATTTCTTTTGCCACATCAACAACACTATTGGCGGGTTTGTTGGCTTTTCTTTTGTCAAGAGCTTCTCGATCATAGCAAAAGCTTCTTCTATTTGCTGGAGTTTCTGTTGAACAATCATAGAAAAAATATTCATCCGTTTTCGTATCATAACCCACAACATCAGGCTCTCCACCGGTTCGTTCCATCTCATTCAGCGACCATAATTTTGCAGGATTGCTTTCTAATTTTGTTTGTATTTTTTGCCAATCCAGGCCTTTGTGGCGGGAGCTGTTTTGTTCAAATCGGGATTTTAAAATAGCAATCAATTCTTTTTGTTGTTCTTCTTTTAATGATTTCTTGTGGTCGCTCATCGGGAATTATATTTTGTGTTTTACTATTTGTCTCTGTCACGAATTTATGAAAAATATAAACTTGAACATAAAAATTAAGTTTGCTGATAAAAAAAAAGACCCTAAACTTTCGTTTAAGGTCATAATAACTATAAAATTTTTCTAGTTGAAATGCTTTGTGATGAAACCCGAAAGCGTATCGCCGCTCATTCTGTTTGAGGTACTTTCGGTAGAAACAGCATCTTTGTATTGTGGTGTTTCGGCCAAGAATTTTATAAATTGCCCTTGAATTTGTCCGGTTCCTGTAACATGAACTTCATCAATATTGGGCATCTTGCTGACAATTTCCTTGAAGAATTTTTGCGTCAACGCTATTTCCTGATTGTTCGAAGCATTTTCATTCGAGTTATTGTCTGGTCCAGAATTTTTCACATTACCCAAGATAATAAATTCCCCATTTTCAATTTCTTCCTTCCCTACGATTGTTGCACTGTGCGAATCCATCCAAACCCCAAACTGTTTTTTGTTTTTTCCTGACATGACTTTTTTTTTTCTTAAAGGTAGCCCATCCGTTGCGGAAAAGATTTTAATTGGGTTAAGATTGTGATTGTTGCATTCCAAGTTCTGAATATAAGATACGGATGTTTAGTGTCCCAAAGCTTCGTGATTGCGTAAAGCCTTTGTTTTACGGTTAAATTAAACCACTAACAAAGAGTTGGCTCACTTCTTTACAGGTTTTCCATCCTTGGTCTCAATAACCACAACACCGCTTTGTCCTTTCATTTGACCATACAATTTAATGGCGTTTTTTGCCTGGATAATATTTATGGAAGTAATTTCTTGTTCGATCAATGGATAATAAGGGCTTGTTGGCTTCGGACCAAAAAGCTCCTGCTCGGTATATTCCACACCGTTGATGATGTAGAGCGGATTCCCTAACATGGAAAGCGATTCAATTTCATCGGCATCAATTCCGTCAAAAAATATAGTTTACGACTTTGCCATCAACAACTGCTAGGTCACGGTTTGGATAAACAATTTCCGTTGCTTTTTTTTGCGCAAAAACTGTCGTGCTTAAAAAAACAAGTAGATTAATGTTCTCATTTCTTCAAAGGTTTTCCATTTTTCGTCACGACAACAACAACGCCTTTTTTTCCCTTCTCTCCATACAAGTTCGTGGCACTTTCTCCCTGCAAAATCGTTGTAGAAATAATTTCCTGTTTGTCAAGAGGATAATAAGGACTAGTTGGATTTTTGCCAAAAAGTTCTTCCTCTGTATATTCCACTCCGTTGATGATGTATAAGGGCTCTTTCAAGTATTCAAAGGTTTCAACCTCTTCATTTCGAGTATTCGATTTTTTCAAAAGCTTATCTAATGGGTCATCATTTCGGTTCACAACTGACTTTCCATCTACAACTAAAAGTGGGTTTGGTTTGGCTATAATTTGTTCTCCAGATATACTATCCTTTTTCTTTTCCACATAATTGCTTTTCACACTTATAGCATCATAGATTGGAGTATTAAAAAATCCAGCACTTTTTTCTTTTTTTCTATTTTGGCTAACTGCAACATTGTCGGTTTCAAAATTCTTGGCAACAGGTTCTTCAAAAATTTGGTCTGCAGTTTCTTGAATTTCATTTTCTACAACGGCAACAGTTTCCTGTGTTACAATCTTATCTTGAATGATTTGTTTGGCTTTCGCCGAATTGACTATGGATTGTGAACCTTCGAGCTTGTCCGTCTCGATAATTGGAGTATCTGTTTTTATTGTTTCAATTTCTTCGTTTACCACTGAATTTTCAGGTGTAATAATTTCCGAGTCGTCTTTAAAAACCTGATAGCCTAAAGTGAAAAGAAGTAGAAATGAAGCGGCGACGGCTATTTTTTTCCAGAGTTTATTTTCATTTTTGAGTACTTTATGGTCCAGTTTGTCCTCGACCCTTGCCCAGACTTTGTCCATTCCGGGAAAGTCCTTGCCTTCAGCTTTTAGGGAAGCCTGCTGAAATTGCTCGTATAATTTATCTTGATTTTCCATCACTATTTTGCTTTTTGATAATACAAATTGTTCACTAATTCTTTCAATTTCGTTCTTGAAACATTCAATTGTGATTTAGATGTTCCTTCCGAAATGCCGAGCATGTTGGCAATTTCCTTGTGGGAATAGCCTTCAATCGCAAAAAGATTGAAAACCGTTTTGCATCCTTCGGGAATATGATTGAGCAGTTGAAGCAAATCTTCTTCATCCAAAACGGTTTCTTCTGGGGTTTCCAGTTTTGGTTCAAGCTTCATATCATCCAGATAGATGTTAAAGTTGACGTTTTTCTTGAGTGTCAGGAGGCATTGGTTGACCGTTATTTTTCGGGCCCAAGCTTCAAAAGCTAGAACTTCCTTTAATTGGTCTAATTTGGTGAAAATAGTATAGAAAGCATCGGCCATGACTTCTTCAATTTCCTCTTCCTTTTTCAAATACCGCTTGCAAGTTCGGTAGAGCTTTGGCGACAAAAGCTCATACATCTGTCGTTGTGAACCACGATGCATTTTTTTGCACTCTGTTATTAATCTTTCGTCTATCACAATTGTTGTTTTTTATATAGAGTGGTTTTTAGAGGAAAAGGTTGGGAAGGCACAAAAAAAAATAAAAGTTTTTCATTGAGCAAGATTTTATTTTATAAACATAATACTAAATTTCATAAAAAAGAAAAGGTAAGAAAAAAAATTATACATTTGGTAGATAGCTTATTATTAATGTTTTATAAAAAATCTAAAACCTACATTTTATGAAAAAAATTACTAATTTGATTACTCTTTGTGTTTTGTTTTCCTTTAACGGGCATTCTCAAAATTGGGCAATGGCAGAAAAAATACCAGGCTCCCTGTATTCATCGAACAGTTCATTTGTTGATGCTGATAAGAATTTCTATGTTGTTGGCTCTTTTAATTCAGACATTTTAAGTATTGGTGATGTAGAATTACCAAATTCTAGTGAAGATAGCCCAAACCCAGAATGGAAATATTACGACAGTTATCTTGCAAAGTTTGATGCTGATGGAAATTTTCTATACGCAAAAACCTTTAGTGGCTCAAAGAATGAAGCTCTGACCTCTGTTACATACGATGGCAATGCTTTTATGTATGTTACCGGCTATTACTCGGGAACCACAACCATAGGAACCGATACCTATGAGACAACAAGTGGTGATAAGGCCTTTATTGCAAAACTTGATTTGGAGGGTAATGTAATATGGAGCAAATCATTCAATTTTTTCGGTGGTCCTATTTTAAAATTTAAAAACGATTATCTGTATCTGGCAGCTGCCTATGGCGGAAACAGTTATACGCTTGATAACCTTACAGCTCCGTCAATAGATTATGTAGCCGTGGTTAGTTTTATGGATAAAACCTTTGTAGCCAAGTTGGACACGAGCGGAAATCCACTTTGGATAAAATCTTCCACCTACAATGGAACTTCCAGTATATCTGACCCTCATAGAATTGGAACACAGCCACGAGGAATGGCTGTTGACAATGACGGAAATGTTTTTGTTTCAGGTGTTTTTCATTGTCCTTCTACTACTTTTGGAACACAAACGATAGCAAAGAATGCTTCCTTGTATAATTCCAATCTCTTTTTGGCAAAGTATGATTCAGAAGGAAATTTTGGTTGGGCTTCCACAGCTGTTACTTCTTCGGCAGCACATTCAAGAATTTTCGATCTTGTTACAGACAATTTGAATAATGTATATCTTACGGGTAATATTTATAATTCAATGGCAAATTTTAGTGGCACGTCGGTAAATTTATTGGCTTCAGGTAGTTTTTTAGCAAAGTACAATACCTCAGGAGCGGTTGGCTGGGTAAAAATTGGTAGAACCTCTACTGATGCTTCACCAAATGTCAGCAATGGTATGAATAGTTTTGATAAGTTGTATATTGACAGTGCAAATAACATCCATGTGTCGGGTACTTATGCAAAACGCATCACCTTTGGTGATGGTCTTACTTTTGAGAATGAAGATTTTAGCAATAGAATGTTTTCCATACAATACGACGGCAACGGAATTGCATCCAATTTTTATCAACTTAGTGATACACAAATTCCACAATATTCTACCGTACAGATACTTGATGTGTCTGATGGGGCCTACTCTTATTCGGGATTGTTTACTACACCATCATTGACTTTGGGAAGTTTTGTCCTGGAGCAAACAGGTACTGGAGGACAACACTTTATAGGAAAAAGGCAAAATGACCTAGGCATAGCGAATTTTTCAAATACAGGGTTTATCTATCCTAACCCAACAGAAAACATCGTAAATATTTCCAATTTTGAAGAAAATACGACCTGTAGCATCATCGATATTACAGGAAAAAAAATAAAGGAACTTGTATTGACGGAACCATTTTTTTCTGTTGAAGATATTCAAAGTGGTATTTATATATTGCAATTACAAAATCAGAACACTACAAAAACAATTAAGCTGATAAAGAAATAGTTAGATTATGTTTTTGAGTCGCAGTTTACAGTCCCAGTTTTCAGTAAGTACAATTGCAAACTGCGACTGAAAACTATATTACTCCTTAAAAACCATATCAATACACATCACGGCGGCAAGAATAAGCTGGCGAACGGTGTCGTCTGGTTTTACGTTGTCTTGGATTTGCAGGATATAATTATCGGCTGATGTGAACAGTTCGCGGCCCATTCCGGCCCATTTTTTACTCACGTGAGCCAACTCTAAATTATCTTTCATGAATTTGAAATCCCAACCGGTCCATTTTCCTTGAAGCGTACAGATGGGTCTTCCGTCTTTGTCTTCGATGTTGAATTTTCCACCGAAGGAGAAGAATTGCTGTTTGAACAAGCCAATCAAGCGGTCTTTTTCATCGAAGATTTCTACATCCGAACGGAAAATGGTGAAACCTCTTTTGACGCTGATAATTTTTTCGCCCGATGTGGTTTTGATTTCCAAATGAAACGGTGTCATTCGTTTATAATCCGTAAAGCGGAACAATTTGGTAAAGAACCCCAGGTTGTCCTCACGGGTGGTCATGATCATCTGGTTGGTTTCCGGGTCAAAGATGTCAAAATTGTTGGCCGCCTTGAACATCCCGATGTGTTCTTTTACTAGGAATAGATTTTTGTTTAAGATTGGATGCATTGGTGTTATATGTTAAAAAAATATTTGTTATTTGTTTTTAGGTTATTCGTTAAGGGTTGTAGGTTTTGTTTTCCACCAAATGAATAATTTATAATGGCGGTCTGTGCTGTTTTTTATTCTATTATTGTTTCCGTTCTTTGTTCTATAATTTTACCATCTATTATTTTTTTGTAATACACAATTGCCGTATCGTTTGGATAAGTAAAAGCTTCTGTAAAATTTATTTTTCCTTTACTGTCAAAATGATGTTTTTTCTCAAATTGATATTCCATATTCCAGCTAGTTGTTTTTAATATTCGTTTTATAGAATCTCTTTCTTCAATTGTATTATCTGATAACTCCTCTGAAAAATCAAAAGTTTTAGTTTTTTTATTAAACAAGTATATTGATGTTCCGCTTGTCATTGGCATACTACCATAACTATAAATAGAAAAATCTTTAAAGCCATCAAAGTTGAAATCTTTAAAATAATGTTTGTTTATACTGTCAAAATAAGTTTCTGAATTATAGTCGTAGTAATATTCAGGATATTTTGGGCTTTCTTCATATTCTAAAATAATTTTTTTTGTTTTGTAATCGTATAATTTTGCTTCTATATCAAGGCCGTAATTATTGTAAATCAAAAAAGAATGTTTCCAATTGCATAACAAGTTATTTAGCAGAAAAGGCTTGCTTTTTATGGTGAGTGTATCGACTTTCATTCCGTTTTCTTCTGCTAATAGAGGTGCAACTGTATCAGTAACTATACTATTTTGCGTATGAGGTTTACTTTGCACAATGTTTTTGCAACTTACAATAGATAGAGTGATTAGTATGTAAAATATTTTCTTCAATTTTTTATATTCCGTAACTTTCATTATTACATTTTTTTATTTTTTCCGGCTTAACTTTTTCAAATTTTTCACTTTCACGATTGGCTCGCCAAGCTTTTAGTATTTTAGTGTAAAATTCGTTGTGGCTATTTGAGGATTCTACAATAGCTATTAATTCAGAATCAGCTCCATTTTTAGAGTAACAATATTCTATTAGTTTATTTCCATTTAAATCTTTATTATCAATTTTTAAAATATCGATTATGATTTTTTTTGTGTTTTCAATTTTGAAAAATAAAAGAAAACTGTGAGTTTCAGAATAAGAAAAGGCAATACCAAAATCAGTATCAAAATTGCCTTTATCCAATAAAAAACCACCTTAATATTTTATTTCTTGTCCAATCTGATATTTTTTGTCGTTTTTTTGTGAATAGCAAGAAGAAAAAATAATCATAAATATGTAAACAAAAATCTTCATAAAGTTATTGGTAAAAGTTGAAATAAACATGATTGGTCACAAAAAAAGCACACAACTTATAACTTTCTCAACCTTCACTCCTGAAGCCTCTGGATGAAAACTGATCACTCATCATTTCTTCAAAGTAAGCTTGTAAATATCAGATTGTTGCACGTCAGAATCTTTGTCTTCACACAAAAGGAATTCGAGAGAATCTTGATTGTTTTTATAAAGCGTGAGTCCTTCAAATTTATGTTTGTTGCTGATGGTTTGCTTTGATTTGAGCTTCATGGTTTTGGTATCGATGCTTCCGATGATGCTTCCCAGGACTTCGCCATCTTCATAGGTTGATTTTGAATTTTCGGCTGTAGCCAAAAAATAAAGGGTTTCGTCTAGGAGGATTGCATCGGTAAAGGAGGTTCGGACACCTTTTATTTTGGGCAATTTATAACTGTTGTAAACGATTGAAAATTCGTTTTCGAGATTTTCTCCCGAAACGGTGAAAACACCATTCTGACCGTTTTCTCCGTTCCCTCTTTGGAAGAAATACCAGTTTTGACCATCAAAAACACTTCCTTCGATATTGAAATCTTCGGGTTTGATTTCGGCGAAATATTGCATCGAAAGATAAAGATCGGTGAGGTCTAAAGTCTTGATTGCTTTTTTATTGTAGGTATTGAACTGCACCATTTGGTTTCGGTTTTCGGTGGAGCCTGAACCAAAAACACAAAGGTCTTCGCCAAATGGAGTAATGGATTCGAAATCGGGTTTTAGTTTTTTCGGGATGTTTTCTTGTGGCAATTCTGGATTTTCAAGGAGAATATGGCTGTCGAGCTTTTTGTCGGTCAAATGGTATTCGTAGAGTGCCTTGCTGTTGTCGGAAATCAGGAAAAGCGACTCGTTCTTGAAGAATAATCCGGAAGCCGAACCAATGCCGATGATTTGGAACAAGAGTTCAAGTTGAAATTTTTGCATGATGGTGTTCTATTTTTAGCCCCGATAGTAGTGGAAATCCTTTTCTTTTTTTTCTTTAAAAAAAGAAAAGATTGCAACGGATAGCGGGATTAGCTTCTTAAAAAATATATTTTATTTTTGAGTTTAAATATATACATTTATGTAAAATAAAATGCGTTATGAAAAATTTAAATTTAGAGTATTTCAGAGTAGTGGAGCCTATTGACCTCATGAAAATGCCTACGAAAGTTGAGGTTGATATTGATGATGAGAAAAAGGAGAAAAAACTGAACAAGGTTCGGAACAAGATGAGTGAGTTGCAGGACACGATGTATGCCCATAATCGCTATGGTGTTTTGATTTGCCTCCAGGGGATGGATACTTCGGGGAAGGACAGCTTGATTCGGGAAGTCTTTAAGGAAATGAATCCGAGAGGAGTGGTGGTGCATAGTTTTAAAACGCCAAATTCGACAGAACTGGAGCATGATTATCTCTGGCGGCATTATATTGCCTTGCCGGAAAGAGGTAAGTTCTCGGTTTTTAATCGGACCCATTATGAAAATGTGTTGGTGACAAGGGTGCATCCCGAATATATTTTGAATGAAAATCTTCCAGGAATTGAAAAGGTGGAGGATATCAAGGAAGAATTCTGGGAAAAGCGATTTGATCAAATGAATAATTTTGAAAAACATATCACGGAAAACGGAACGATTGTCTTGAAATTTTTCCTGCATTTGAGCAAAGAGGAACAAAGGGAACGCCTTTTGAGACGCTTGGAAGAGGGAAAACACAACTGGAAATTTTCGCCTGGCGACTTGAAAGAACGGGACGAATGGGACGATTATCAAAAGTTTTATCAGGAAGCCATCAACAAATCTTCTAAAGCACATGCTCCGTGGTTTGTAGTTCCTGCTGATGATAAAGAATTGGCCCGTTATATTGTGGGGAAGATTATCCTGAACGAAATGGAAAAATATACGGACATCAAGAATCCTGAATTGGAGGAGGAAATCAAGGCGAATATTAAGCTTTATATTGATAAATTGAGCTGAATTCCAATTAAAAATTAGGAATTAAAAATTTAGTTGGAGCGTAAATAAAAAAACCTGATTGCGAGATTCACAATCAGGTTTTACTTTTTATAGCAATTTTTTATTTTTTACTTACAGTCTGAAACCGTAGGCAAGACGCAAAGCAAGTTGACCAACACCTTCGCCACCGTTTGCTTTTGGGAAATCTCCATAATATTCATAACGCAAACTCAAATCGATGTATTTGTTGGCATAACCAATTCCTGGAGCTAGGATCAATGTCGTTTGGTCATAATCGTTTGTCACGGCAAAACCAGCACCAACTTCTCCCAAAAGATAAAATTGATCTTCCCAGATGAATCCTTTGAAACCTGCTTTTACCGGGATGAATCCTAAATCTTTAACATCGTCTCCAATAAAAAGATTCGTGAAACCTGTTGTCAGGGTCAGGGAAGTTCTTTTTGATAGATCGTATTGAAGTCTTGCATCTGCTCCAAGTGCAAAATCATAAGGGTCATCAAATACATATCCTGCATTGATACCAAATCCTAAACGGAAGCCTTGGTCATAATTTTCTGTCGTTGTGTCTTGAGCGTTTACATTTCCTGCAAATAGCATTGCGATTGCAAAGGCTACTAATTTAAATTTTGTTTTCATTGTTTTAGTTTTTAATGTTAATCTATTTTCTACTTTACTAGTATATTTCCTAACAAAGCACAGGGCAAAGATAGTTTTGGGATTTTTAGAATGAGTTACGGAATTTAAGAATAGTGTTATATTATTTTGATAATCGAAACATGGCTCAAAATCTTAATTTTCGTTTTAAAAGCCTGTAAGCCAGTTTTAACAAAGTTTAACGGCTGATTTTTGGATAAAAGCTTCAAAAAATTATATTGGGGGTAAATTAAAAATACAATAAAATGATAGTAATCGAAAAATTCAATCCAACCACAAAAATTGACAGCCATTTGCAAGAAGAAATTTTAGATTTTCTTTTTCATAATTTAGAAGAATATGGCGATCCTAAAAACGACATTGAAGAAGCCATAAAATATGCCTTGAGTGACGAACCCAATAAAGGAGGTTTTCTGATCTCGGCCAAAATGGATTCGGAAATCGTTGGTGCCGTAGTGGTAAACGAAACAGGAATGAAAAAGTATATTCCCGAAAATATCCTGGTTTATATTGCAACAGATTGCAACCAACGCGGAAAAGGAATCGGAAAACAACTGATGATTGAGGCGATGGAAACCGCAACGGGAAGTATTGCCTTGCACGTTGAAGCAGATAATCCTGCAAAGAAGCTGTATGAAAAGCTTGGTTTTACAAACAAATATCTTGAAATGAGGTATTCAAAAAATTAAAGATGGCCTTTATAACACTCGAAACAGAAAAACTCAAGAAGAATTATCATTATCTGAATACCTTTTTTTCCAAGCACGACATCGAATGGTCGATTGTCACGAAAATGCTCTGTGGCAATAAGAAATATTTGAAGGAACTGCTCGATTTGGGCATCAACCAATATTCAGATTCAAGGATCACTAATCTGAAAATGATCAAGTTGTTGAAAGAGGAAGCCCAAACCATCTATATAAAACCACCTGCAAAAGGGGTGATTGAAGAAGTGGTTACCTATGCAGATATCAGCATGAACACTGATTTTGACACCATCAGAATGTTATCTGAAGAAGCTTTGAAACAGGGTAAAATCCATAAAATCATTATTATGATCGATCTTGGCGAACTTCGCGAAGGCGTGATGCGGGACGATTTTGTAGATTTCTATTCCACGGTTTTCCAGATGAAAAATATAGAAGTGGTGGGAATCGGAACCAATCTTTCCTGTCTTTATGGGATTTTGCCCAACAACGACAAACTGATTCAACTTTGCCTTTACAAGCAATTGATTGAACTGAAATTCAATGTGGATATTCCGTTTATTTCCGGAGGTTCGTCGGTTACGATTCCGCTCATAGAACAGAAACTCCTGCCAAAGGATGTGAATCATTTTAGGGTAGGGGAAACCCTCTTTATGGGAACCGATGTCTATAACAACAGGAAATATGAGGAATTGGAAAACGATATTTTCAAGCTCTATGCCGAAATCATCGAGTTGTATGAAAAGCCCTTGATTCCGTCGGGAGAAATGGGGCTCAACCTTGAAGGTGACACGGTTACTTTTGATCAGGAAAATGTTGGAAAGACCACCTATCGTGCCATTATTGATGTGGGCTTGCTCGACATCGACATCAAGCATTTTGATCCTGTTGATTTTGCCATCAAATATGCCGGAGCCACCTCAGACATGGTGGTGCTCGATTTGGGCGAAAACCCAAAAGGCTACAAAGTAGGCGACCAGATAGAATTTACGATGGATTATATGGGAATCGTACGGATTATGAATTCCAAATATATTGAGAAGAGGGTATTGAATTAAGGTTCTTTACTTTTTTAAAGAGAAAATCCCTTTCAGTTTTGAGAGGGATTTTTTTTGTCGAATGGAAGGAAGTTGAAATCCCTCTTTTTGCTACCGCGAGCTCAATGTCATTAAGTTAAGCTCAATCTTGTCCTCCCGACGAAGGAGGGAACTCACAAGTAGCTCTATAAAGTGAATTTGACAATGCGATTCCTCCTACGTCGGAAGGACAAAACGGACTGTTTATTTACTTAACTAAAATTGCATTGAGGGCATGGTTGTAGGTTATCAGGATAAATTAAACAGTTAGCGGTTTTGCAAACCGTGCCCACAAAGTATAAACTCAATACAAATCCAGCAACACAATTTCTAAATCATTATCCAAACCGGCATAGTTCCTGGCCGAACTAAAATAATAGTCTTCTGGCTGGGTAACTATTTTTTCCTTTACAGGATTGTTATGAATATAATCCGTTTTTTGCCGAATAAATTTATTGCTGAAAATAGCTTCAGCATGATAGCCATCTTGCCAGACCTTATATTGTCGTTCTTTTTTTAAATGTTCGCATGCTTTTTTAAAATAATCAAGCATCCATTCCCTCCTGCTTTCTGGTTCATCCAAAATAAGTTGAATTATTTTCTTTGAAGTAAATTTCTTAAAATCCCGCATTACATCTGAGAGTATAAAACCATTGGTTGCCTTGCAAAGCAAATGAATGTGACTGTGCATCAGGCAATAGGCATAAACCTCCAACCCTTTATGAGTTTGACAATATTTTAGTGATTCAATTAGGGCTTGCTTTTGGTTGAACCGAGTAAAAACATCTATCCAGCCTACTGTGGTTATAGTAATAAAATAGGCTTCATCTGTAGTAGTGGCTTTGTATTTGGTTGACATTTTTTATTTAAAAGTACGAAAAGCTTTGAATAATTAGGAGACGTTTTTTTGATTTTGTTTGTGGTCACGGTTTGCACCCGAGGCTTTAAATGACCGCTTGCTATCCACAACAGTTAGCGCGGTTTTGCAAACCGTGCCCACAAAGTTTGGAGTCTAAAAAAAAAACTAATAAAAAAAACTCAATTTAATCCGAGCGTTCGGATTCTTTTTATTTTTTTGATTTTGTTTGTGGGCACGGTTTGCAAAACCGCGCTAACTGTTGCGTATAATAACTATGTGTATATATCCGAGCAATCGGGTTAACTGTTGTGTATAATAACTATTGTATATATCCGAGCGATCGGGTATTTCTGCTCTCATTTCTTATTTTTCTCTATTTCCTAATCTATTTCCGTTTTCGTCGTGGTAGCGGGGTGGCACATTATTCTTTCAACACCACCATTTTTTTACTAAATAATCAGCTATTAATTCGGTTCTCTCTTCAATATCTTTTTTCTTAAATTCTCGGTTAATTGAAATTTGAGATGATATATTTTTGGTCATTTTAAAAATGCTCTTGTCATAAACTGTTACTTTCTCAAAAGTACTTTTATTTTGGGCACCACTGTTTAAGTTTTTCTCTAAAACACATAGATTACCCAGACTGTCTTCATATTCTAAATACTCCTCCGTACTTTTAAATCCGTGGCTTTTTAAAGTGAATTTTGGTTTTTGCGATAAAATATGTTCAATTGTTGGATTAAATCTTCTATCGTTGGCTATTTTCTTTAATTCTTCCATTGTGAATTCAGTTCCACTCAAATGCTCTGAATAATCAATGAAGATATGTGGTAAGGCTCGGTTTCCATAGATGTAACCGTTTAGATAATTTACAAAATTTGGTTTACTCATCCATTGCTTATTATACCATAGCAGCCAATTTTGAATTTGTTCATCAGTAGTTTTTTCATTGAGCCCACACGCAAATCTTGATATTTCTGCTCTTGGATCAGTATTTCTTGTTTTGTATATTCTTACATCAATAAGTTCAATTAAATCAAGGAAAGTGAATTTTTTATATTCAGGACTTGGTAATTTATTTTCTAATCTTCCAAGCATTTCTAATTTTACTATTAATGGATAGACTGTTGCTGAAAGATTTAAGATTGCGAATAATTTAAAATATTGCCTTTTTTTATCTGCTCTTTTAATTAGATTATTTAGACTTTCAAAGAAAAGCCGTAAACTTTCCATATAATCATTTATAAAATCTTCAACCTTTTGGTAACCAATGTTTTTTCCTACTTTTCTGTAACTGTTTAATCTTTTTTTGAGAAAATTTAAAACATAACCAGCTGTTGCATCGTAGTCTTCGTCATTATATGCGACAAAATGGTAACGCATAACAGTATCTTCGCTAAATTTATCACTTCCGATTAATGTGATTCCCAACTCTTCTCCTTTGAATTTAATTTCATCATACATTTGAAAAATCTCACCAAAGGCATCATTTATTTTATCATCCAACTTTTTTTCTAAATAGCGATTTGAAAAATAAACTAACAAACTTTTAGCTTTTTCCATATTTGACAAAGGCTTTCCTCGGTCATTTACTGTTTGAAAAATCCTAATAGCATCTCCTTCGCTTTCTTCAATAAATTCAAGGATTTCCAAACTCTCAATCATATTTAAAAAACTCAAAGGGTCTTTAATTTGTTCAATTTGTTCTTCAATTTCTTCATAAGCTTCAATCAAAAGTCTCTGACTTTTGTTTTTTGGCTCTAAAGATTTTTCATTGAGTAATTTTTCAAAAAATTCTTTTTCTTTTCCAAGTGGTTTTAATCGGTGTACATCATTTTCGGTTATGTAAAATCTTTTATAGAATGCTGCATCATCTTTCGATAGTTTTTTGATTAATGCGTTAATTATCATTGTTATGGTTGTAGTTCTCTGTTGTCCATCAACTATGAAAAAAACTCTATCGCTTTTTTTAGATTTAGACAATACCACAGTTCCGATGTAGTGAGAGGATTTTACTTCTTCAGCCTCTCGAATATCATTAAAAAGGTCTCTTACGTTTTCTTTATTCCAAGCGTAACCTCTTTGATATTTTGGTATTTCAAAAAACTTTCGGTTAAAGAAATCTTGAATTTTACTATTTGCCATTATTTTTTTGGTTGTATTGTTAATGTTTACTTAGGATTTTTTTTATGTGCCAAACGCCTGTTAGGTGAAGTTTTTATTTTTCTGTTATTACTCTACATTTTTTATTTGCAGGCTCTTTGACGATGTCAATACCATTAATTGATTCTATTTTTTCTACTCTTTCGCAACATTGTTCTCCCATATAAAATTTTCCCTTTATGTGTTCACATTCTTGCATATCTTGTCTGCAAATTGTACAAGAACTTTTGGAAATTATTGTTCGATCACTAAAAAAAAGTTGTGGAGGAAAAATTAATTTTTCAATAAGTAATAATCGATTGTTGTATTTCTCTAAATGACCATTAATATTGTGTGCTTGCATTGAGCGAATAGCAGAATCTTGTGCGTCAATTAAATAATCCCATGCCTCATTAAATAATCCGTTTTTTAATGATACCCCCGCTACCGCGCGAATCCCTTCGCGTGGCCATGTTGTCAAATCCTCCCAAAAATACCAAAAAAATCTCCCCCACAACTAGGGAAAACCCTATTTCTTTAACACAAAGCTAAAGAAGTTTGCAAAGCAGAAAGTACGGTTTTCCGTAAAAGCGGAAAATAAATTAAAAATGAAGCATTAAAAATTAGAAAATGCTCTAAAATACTGAATGTCTTTACCTTAAAATAACCAATATTTAATGGTGATGCGTTTTTTGCAAGGTAAATTATAGTATTTTTGAAGACTATACATACCCCAGAATACCCCATTTGATGAAAAAAATATTTTTAGGGCTCTTTTTGATGCCTCTTTTTTGCATTGCACAAATTCCCGTGTATTATGCTTCTATTGATTTTTCCCAAAGTGGAGAAAGTCTCCGATCAGATTTAACGAATTTGGTTTCGACTACACATGTCTATGATTTGGTATATACTCCAGAAGTGTGGAATGCACTGAAACAAACCGATTTGGATCCTACTGATAACACAAAAGTCCTTTTGGTTTATGGCTATGAAGACGGTTCGGATGATGTGTACTTCAATGATAGAAGACGGGATAAGGACCTGAGTTGCCACACTTCAAGTTGCACAGGCCTTTGGGTTAGAGAGCATACTTTTCCACGTTCGTTAGGAAATCCCAATTTAGGCTATGTGTTTGCCGGTTCGGATGCTCATCATCTTAGAGCTATTGATTCTCAATTTAATAACACCCGCAGCAACCGAATTTTTGACGAAGGTAGTGGCAATGCCACAGTGCTCGAAAACGGAAATTTTTATCCAGGCGACGAATGGAAAGGGGATGTGGCCCGAATGATGATGTATATGTATTTGCGTTATACAAGCCAATGTCCGGCAACTGTTGTTGGAGCGGGAACAGCAAGCAATCCCTTTTCGGATATGCCAGATATTTTTTTGAATTGGAATGCTCAAGATCCCGTTTCGGATTTTGAAATCAACCGAAACAATATTCTACAAACACTGCAAGGCAATCGAAACCCATTTATAGACAATCCCTATCTGGCTACAATGATTTGGGGCGGAATGACTGCGACTGACTCTTGGAACGTGCTGTCTAATCCTAAAAATGAAGTGGAAACGATATTGCTTTATCCAACGGTTACAAGCGGAACATTACACTTGAAAAATCTGGAAGGAACTATAGGATATAGCATTTACAATTCTATTGGACAGTTGGTACAGTCAGGAAAAACAGAACGTCAAATAGATTTTCAAAGCAAATCTACAGGCATCTATTTTGTAACTTTAAGCAACGAAAGTTTTTCCAAAACGTTTAAAGTACTACTACAATAAAACGTTTTGGTTTGTATTCTAAAAACATCCGAAGGTTGGAATTTCAAAACCTTGCAGGTGATTAACAACGAACAAATGAACATTTTCCAAGGGACAAATTAAGTTTTACAAGGAAGCTTTTTTGCATCATTTTGAAAGTATTAAGAATCAAGTATTAAGACTTGAAAACTCCCAACTTACTTAACCAATAATTTTTTAGTAACCAAATGATGTTCTGAAATCAATTGAATGATGTAGTTACCAGTGCTGATTTGCGAAACATCAATTTTAGTTTCCAAAGAAATTTTATCTAATTGTTTTTGAAAAATTTTTCGACCATTCATATCAAAAACATTCACCGTTACAGCTTCATTGATTGCACTATTGAATTGAACATAGCCATTTTGTACTGGATTGGGATAGAAAAAAAGAGAAGCTTCCTTTTTTTCAAAACCATCAACACTCAAGCTATTAGGCGATACAGATGTTCTCCAAATACCACGACCATAAGTCGATACCAAAACATGATTCTCAACGGCATTTACTTCCAAATCTGTGATGGTAGTGTTTGGAAGTCCATTGCTGAGTAAACTCCATGTAGTACTAGAATCATCAAAATAATAAACTGCTCTTGACAAGGCCACATAGATCGTATTGTTGTCACTGCTTGATTGATGCACAATATCTACTTTTCTGCTATTGGGTAAATTATAGGTAATATTTTCCCAAGTCGCTCCACCATTCAACGACCTTAAAACATTATCGGATTTGGTGGCATATAAAATCTGTGGATTTTGATGATTGAAAGCAAAATTGGTAATGTCGCCCCATCCAGGAAGATACAATTCCGTGAAAGCCATAGGATTCAATCCATTTGAAATGAACAATCGGTTATCCGAAGAAAACATCACGCGTTGGTCATTGTTGGGGTCCACTTTGATTTGGTCGATGTTTTGATTCGTAAACGAAGAAGCAGTTTCTCCCACCCATTGAAAGGTGTTTGGATTTAGTGAAAACAGTTTGTCAAATCCAGCATATAGTTTTCCTCCAGCACCCACTTCAAGTGGTGTAATCCAATTACCTTCAACTTCATTAGGAGAAGATGCTACATAGTCACTTTGTGTAGGAACTTGATTATTCAAAGTGGCAAAAAGCCCTGAACCAAATTGGATAAAACCTAAACTATAGTTCAGTGTTGGATGAACAACAGCATCCATTCCGTCTGCACCATGATAGTTATACCATTGATTGTTCACCAATTGATAGCCACCATTGTCCTGCAAACCACCTGCTATGTTAGTTCCTGTAGCTTGTTTGACATCAATTCTATAAATCTGTCCGATGGCTACACCATTTTTAGTTTTATCTGAAAAAGAAGTTCCATTATCATCTGAAACGTAAATTCCTCCATCAGTTCCTGCATATAATTTTCCGTTAAAGAATTTCAAATCATGAATATCCGCATGAGAATAAGAAGGGGTTTCTGGAGCAGACCATTCATTGACTTGGTAAAAACTTAGTCCACCATTGTTAGAAGACCAAATATTCAAACAACCTGTAAAAATTTTATTTGGATCCACATCTGAAACAGTCAAAGCTAAATCAAACCAAGCTTGGTCCGCTTGATAAATATCAGTTGTGGTATTTCGTGGGACAAAAGTTAAACCGCTATTGGCCGAACGGTATAATCCCTTGAAAGACGAGTTAGCATTTGAAACCAAAACATATAAATAATTTTCATTAGCTGGCGTTACGGCAATGGCAGTTCTTTCAGCGTCATTATAGGTGGTTTGAGTTGTAAACGTTTCGCCACCATTAATAGATTTTTTGATGTAAACTTGACCGGAATCATAATTATTCTCTACCAAATATATCACGTTAGGGTCATTGGGTTTTAATCTCATTTCTTTGCAAATACCACCGTTTTTCAAAGTCCAAGTTTGTCCTGCATCAGTAGATTTATAAAAACCTTGACTACTCACCACCCAAAGAATATTGGAATTGGTTGGGTGGATGTAAATTTCGCCTGTTGTCGAATAATCCCATATTGGAAATCCAGTGCCACTCCAAGTCAAACCGCCGTCTGTTGATTTAAATATGCCCGATGAATAACTGTCCGAAGCATCTTCATCTCCTGTGGAAATATAAACGATATTGGAATTTGCATAATCAACTGCAATACCCGAAACACCAATCGTAGGTAGAAAATCCGTTAAATTAGCCCAAGTGGTTCCATGATCAGTACTTTTCCATAAACCCCCATTAGGTGTTCCGATGTAAATAGTATTGGGATTATTTGGATCAACCAAAGTGACATTCACCCTGCCTTGACCAGAACTCCAGGAACCTGAATTGGTATGTGAAAAGGGTCCTAATGGAATCCAATTGCCGATCTCGTTATTGATCTCATTATTATTGTTGTTCTGCCCCATACTCTGTGACGGAGTCAAATTTCTTGCTTCCCAATACAAATTTTGGACTTCCTTTTGCGTAAAAAGCGTTCCATCTTCATGATGTAAGGATTTCCAAAGCTCTTTCCATCGTTGATAGACTTTGAAACCGCTTCCTTTTTTGTTTCTGTTTGGATGGGATGCCCAATAATTGTCTAATTGTCTGGTAATCTCAAAATAATTATCAGAATCTACAGGCTTCCCTGCAACGATGATGGGATTTCGCTGAGCAAAACTCAACTGAGAAACTAAAAGAATAACAATGAAGTAAATAATTTTTTGCATGTGTTTAATTTTCTTTTTTTAGGGGTAACATTATGTTATCACTTTTGAACATGAGTGTTGATTTTCAACAAACTCTTTGTTCATGACGATTTCATATAAATTGCTAGATTTTTTTTTGGGTTTGAAATCCTATATCAATTTCAACTTTTAATTGGGTAAAAATAATACAAAAACATCTACTTTTAACTAAAATTTTAAGTCATGAAAAAACTTTTAGTATTATTATCCATCATTTTGTTAATCCAATGTAAAACTGCCGGTCAGCAACCTCAATCGGAAATTCCACAAGTTACAGTTGCAAGGTATCATAGGGAAATTGCGGGTTTGAAAAATGCAAGTCAACAAATGGTGTATGAACTACTATTTTCAGAACCATTGAGCGAATATTTTCAGGTGGCAAATTTCTATATCAATGAAAAGGAGAAAAAAATAGTGTCTGATCCATCAGGAAAAATCAGCTTACACGAAAGTGATTCTTCTTTTGCTGAAAATGATGCTATAATGAAATACAAAGTTCGCATCAGGTACAACAGTAAATTTTATGAATTAGAAGGTACTTTTCAAAAAAAGAATACAATGCATAGGCCATAAGTTTGGAATTGTTCTGGTTCATTAAGTTAAGATTATAAAGAGTCAGTTTTGTCATTTCGAGGAACGAGGAATCTCTATTTGTTGCTCTCGTTGTTGAGATTCCTCGTTCCTCGGAATGACAACTAAACCGCTTAACTTAATGACATTGATTACACGAATCCCTTTCGGTTTTGAAAGGGTTTTTTTGTTTAAGGGTTTTTTGTGATGGAAGTATTTTTCCGCGATTCATTATATTTTTGAGCCAACATGGTGAGATAAAAAGTAGTCAGCATCTTGTTTTTTCCTTTTGCAACCGCTATAAACCATTCATGGTCGGTGGCATAAAAAAGAAAACCTTTGGACATTCCTTTTTCGATTTTTAGTTTTTCTTCCAAAAAGGCAACATCATAAATCGATTCGAGTTTTTCAATGGCCGAAAGTTTTGCTTCAAATTCTTCGGCACGTTTTTCTGAACTGTATTTTCCCCTTTCGGCAGGAGTCAATAATTTTATGGGTTTTTGGATGATGCCTAAATCATAAGCATTTATATGAGCATAATTAACGACAACA
The DNA here is from genome assembly GCF_031456785.1 of Flavobacterium arsenatis. Taxonomy (NCBI): domain Bacteria; kingdom Pseudomonadati; phylum Bacteroidota; class Flavobacteriia; order Flavobacteriales; family Flavobacteriaceae; genus Flavobacterium; species Flavobacterium arsenatis. The sequence continues at coordinate 62,902 of NZ_JAVDVI010000013.1, read as the reverse complement.
ACTTCATCTAGTTCTTCTATCTTCGAAGTCATTTCTATGGTTATGACTTTGCTGTTATAGGCTTCGTCGTCTATCAATTTCCGCATCTTGTCCAGATGAGGAGCATAAAAAATCAATAAGTCATCGACTTTTGCAAGAATCTCAAAATGGCCCAAACTGTCGGTATGGGTTTCCTTTTCGGTGGTCATGTTCAACACCAGGATGTTGCTGACTTTGGCATCAGCCACTATTATTTTTCCTGCCACGAGTTTTTCGCCTTGAGCAAAAGCCAGGTTGCAGATTCCGAACAAGAAAAGGAAAAGAATATTTTTCATTGCTTCAAATATATCCAATTCCCTTTTTGCTTTGAAAATGATTTAGTTAATGATTGTTTAAAGTTTTTCCTACTCTTGCTTATACTCCAAAATATCCGAAGGCTGGCAATCCAAAACCTTGCAGATCATTTCAAGCGTACTGAACCGAATGGCTTTTGCCTTGCCAGTTTTAAGGATGGAAAGGTTGGATAACGTGAGACCCACTTTTTCGGAAAGTTCATTAAGCGACATCTTTCGTTTGGCCATCATTACATCGAGGTTTACAATTATTGGCATAGCTTATACGGTTAGTTCGTTTTCGTTTTGAATATCCACTCCTTTTTTGAAAATAATGGCAATGATATAGATCACAGCTCCCATTAAAATAAAGGCTTCACTGTCGGCCCAAAATTGGTCCAAGTTGTCGGGAACAAAACCGTGGTGCCTTAAACTTTCAACCAAGTGTCTGGCAATGTAGCTCAACAGTCCGATTGAAAGCGTAAAATAACTCATTCGCGAAATTTGTGTCGCAACAAAATCGTTGAAAGGTTTTGACAAATCCATTTTGTGCATGAGATGGATAACGGTGTAAAATAGGATGGCTTTTAAAATTGAAATGATTAGGATAAAACTATAGACACCGAAAAAAGCCAATTTACTTTCGTTATACATTTCAATCAAGTCCAACTTTTGATAAAGATTTGGGACAAATTCAGGGTTATAGAACGTGAAAAAGAAATTTACGAGTAAACCTCCTGCTTCAATAGACAAGCCGACAAAAATGAGCCAAGCGATAATATATAGGCCCCAAAATACGAAGTTGTTTGTTTTTGACATAATAATTAGGTTTTAAATTATGGTCAAAAATAATAAATAATTATTGATAAACAATAAATAAAATTCTTTTTTCAATAAATATTTTAAAATTCTTTCTCTACCAATTCCTTATTGACCATCGCTCCAACCATATTTCCGGTATAAACCGCATTGGCTACCGATCGCATCATCGAGCTGTTGTCGCCACAGGCATATATACCGCTAATGGATGTTTTTTGAAATGTGTCAACTTTGATATAGCCTTGTTCCGTCAGTTCGCATCCTAATCCAACCGGAATGTCAGTATGCTGTTCAAAAGGTATTCCTGCATAAACAGCATCGAGGTCGATTTTCTTACCATCTTTAAAAACTATATGCTGGATTTTTCCGTTCTGATGTTCCATTTCGGCAATTTCAGTTTCAATAATTTCAATGCCATTTTGGTGGAGTTTTGCTAGTTGTGTGTCGTCAAAATTAGCTTTACCTGTAGTCAAGATTACGAGTTTCTTGGTTAGATTGTGAACCAGTGAAGCCAAATGGAAAGCCCTTTCGCCATTGGCCATGATAGCGGTTTTTTGATTTTTAAATTCATAGCCGTGACAATAAGGACAATGAATTACCGAAATTCCCCAGCATGCAGCAAAGCCTTTTATGTCGGGCATAATATCCTTGATGCCTGTTGCAAAAATCAGTTTCTTGCTCGAATATGCAGCTCCCGATTGTGTTTGAATCGTAAAGCCTTTTTCAGATTTTTCTCCATTGATTGCTTTGTCATTAATAAACTGAACCGTGTCGTATTTCAAAACTTGTTCTTTGGCTTTTACAGCAATAACATTTGGTTTTTCGCCATCTTGTGTAACAAAATTATGCGAATGCGGTGTTTGTTTATTGCAAGGATCTCCAGCATCAATAATAAGTACTTTTCGCAACGAACGTCCCAACGCCATAGCGGCCGAAAGTCCTGAATAACTGCCACCAATGATAATGGCATCGTAATTTGTTGTGTTTTTCATATTCTTGTGGTTTATAAAAGTGGTTAACGAAGTAGGCAAGGCCAAAGCCGTCAATAGAAGTCCTCCCTTTTTTATTACGTCTCTTCTTGTCATTTTGTTCTTGATTGTTTGGCAAAGTTATAATTTCTTTTTACTATTGCAACACAATCGCATTAATAATTACAACAAAGTCGCAATAAGATGATGAAAAGAAGGACCACACCCACAAAAGAGGCCGTTATGGCAGTTTTGAATGCTACGCCAAAGGCGTTAAGTCAGGATGCTATCGTGCAGAAAATTGAAATTGGAATTGACAGGGCCACGATATACAGGGTCTTAAATCAGTTTTGTGATGACGGCATTGTCCACAAGATTGTAGCCGATGACGGAAAGCAATATTTTGCGGTTTGTAAAAAATGTGATCAGCAGCAATTGCCAGATAACCATTTTCACTTTCGCTGTACAAGTTGTCAAACGATTGAATGTCTTCCCGCGGTTGTTAATTTTTCACTTCCCGAACACTATAAAGTTGAGAAGGTAAATTGTGTTTTGATTGGAGTTTGCAAGGATTGTGCTTAGTTTATTTGCTTGTAAGATTGAGGGGTTTTGGAATTTCCCTCACTTCAACCATTCCTCCATATAAAAGAATCGGACAAGATTTAGCAAGTTCCAAAGCTTGCCCTATAGTTTCAGTTTGAAGAACTATGTGGCTCACAACTTTAAGATTGCCCGACAGGACCGTTTCTTTCCGTATCTTTTTTTCTACTCCCGATAAGGTATAGCTTTCCCCGGGAAAAGCAAAACTCAAGATATAAACGCCTTCTTTTTTCCAGTGCTCGAGTAATTTATCCCATTCAGGATTTGCCTTTTTTGCCTCTAGTGTACCATAATTTTCGGGCACTCTTACCAATAAACTAAACTGTTTCATCTCATTTTGTTTTGATTGTACTAAGCTACTATTGGTTTGTGCATAGGCTGTGTCACCTATGAATAGGGAGCAAATAATAATTGAAAATAAACCTGATTGCATTTGTTGTATTTTTTATACAAAGATCAATCTCTAGGTTTTCCAATCATTGTAAAAAATCATTGATTTACCAATGTAAATCCGATTTGAAAAAGTCAGTTGGTGTTTGCCCTGTAAAAAGTTTAAAGTCTTTATTGAAATGAGCTTGGTCAAAATATCCATTTTCAAAGGCCATGTCAAGAAAAGATGCAGGTGTTTTTTGACGGATGATGGAATTCATTTTCACTATATGGGAAAACTGTTTGGGAGTGGCTCCTGTAGTTTTTCTAAATCTTTTTTCAAAAGCATCCAGACTTATGTATAACTCATTTGCTAAATCGCCCATCCTAATGATTCCCTTGTTTGAATATATTTTTGTAATAGCATCCTGAACAAGTTTGTCGGGCTTGTTGAAGGTAAGTTTTGAGCATAAATATTCCTCCACAAGTGCTATTCTTGTAGGATTGTTGGTGGCTTCGGCCAAACGTTCTTCCATTATTGAAATTTCCGATTGGGGAAAGAAATGATCCAATGAAACACTTTCTTCGAATAGTTCTTGAAGCGGGTGCTTTAAAAATGCCGTCGCCCCGGTTTCTTTAAACAGCACGATCAAGGCGGATGTTTTAGCCTCGTAGCTGATGAGCCGAACTGTTTTCCGTAAACCTGAAAATGTTGCAACAGGTAAATTGGTTTTGCCTGTATTGTTGATGTATGAAATTTGTCCACCAAAACGGAACGCTAGGGCAAGCGAAGTGTTGGGCAAAACCCTATTGACCAATTCTTCTTGGCTTTCAATAATTCTATAGGCCTTGATGAAAGGGAATAGCTTTGCAGTAGGTGTATAGTGTGTCATTTCCATTGTAGGTGAACTATTTATACGATATACATTTGTATTCAATCAAACCCTAAAGTTTTCGAACAAATGGCAATAAAACGAAGTTATAAAAAAAACTACTTCATTTCTCTCAATAAGTAAAAAATCCCTTTCGGTTAAAAAAGGGATTTTTGTTTAGTAGTGATCAATTTCTAGTTACCAAGGACTAATTTCTGTTCCGTCCTCAATATCATTGCTGAAAAATTGTCCTGTAGGAGCATTTTTGTCTGTTAGCGTATGTTTGATGATAAAATCAACTGCACTTTCCACAGTTCCAGGTCCACTGTAGTGGTTGAAATCAGTTGCGGTATAGCCTGGGTCAATCACATTTACCTTGAATGGTAGGTCTTTCAAATCATAAGCCAATACAATAGAGTAGGCATTTAAGGCTGCTTTTGAAGTTCCGTAGCTTGCCGATTTAAAATCATAATATTTCCAGCTCGGATCATTGTGTAAAGTCAAAGAGCCAAGTCCTGAAGTAATATTGCTGATTCTTGGGCTATCTGATTTTTTAAGCAATCCTAAAAATGCTTGGGTAACACTGATCACACCAAAAAAGTTGGTGTCAAATACTTCCTGAATAGCAGTTATTGAGGTATCGGAAGCATTTTGCGGAAATGCACCGCTTATTCCGGCATTGTTGATTAGAATATCCAATTTCCCTTGTTCCTTCTCAACAATGTTTTGGGCAGCCAAGATGGTTTCCGGCTTCGTGACATCAATCGCTATGGCTTTGATATTTTGAAATCCATTTTCGTTTAATGCTTTTACTACTGCTTCTCCTTTTTCAAGGTCGCGTGTTCCCAAGTAAACAAATAATCCTTTTTTTGAAAGCTCTTTTGCGGTTTCCAAACCTATGCTTCTGTTGGCTCCTGTAATTAATACTGATTTACTCACTCCTGTGATGCTGTTTTTTTGGTGTTCGTGATTCTTCGAAGTCATTTTTTTTCTTTTTAAATTATAAAGCAAAGGTGCTCTGTTTAGAAAAGAAATCATTTGCCATTTGACAAAAAGCAATTTAGCTTATGTTTTTTCTGATTCTGCTCAAAGAAGATTGTGTAACACCAAGATAGGAGGCAACGTACGAAAGCGGAATGCGATTAACAACATTAGGATAGATTTCCAGAAACTTCAAATAACGTGTTGTGGCATCTTCCGAAACCAACGGACTTCTTCTTTCTACTTTCTGCCTTAACGCTTTTGAAGTAATTTTATGCACGATAGTTTCCCATCCTAAAATTGTGTCCAGCAATTCTAGCCAATCTTTTCTGGAAAAAACAATGAGCTTGCAATCGGTAATGGCCTGTACATAAGAACTGGAGCAGATTTCATTGTCAAAACTTTCTAAATCCACTACAAGATTGTTTTCGTCAATAAAATATTTGGTAATTTCTTCGCCTTTGTTGTTGTAATAGCAAACCCGGACAATGCCGTCTATTACAAAGCCCACTTCTCGGGCAATTTTACCTGCTTCAGAGAAATAAGCATCTTTCTTGATTTCGACTTCGGTCGCCTTGCTTGAAATCAAAGCAATCTGTTGTGGATTCAAACTTCCAAATTGCAAAATGTATTCTATCAATTCTTTCATGGATGCAATTTAGGGAATGTTCTAGGGTTAAGAATTGTCATTTGGCAAAAAGTTTATAAAAATCTTTCACGTCGGGAAAGGTATTATACTTGTACTTTTTCATGAGAAATACTGGATTCCAATAATTCAATAGCTTTAGTGCAAAGTTGTAGAGGAATGAAAAATCCTTTAATCTTCATTCAATATGTTTTAATACTTAAATCCTAGAATCAAAAAAAAAATGCGTTCCCTTAAAGAACGCATTTTTATAAGCCTATGTAAAATAAGGTTTACTGTTTTGAAATCAGCTTTCCAGTCTGAACTTTTCCGCTGTCGCTAAGCAACTTATAGAAATAAATTCCATCAGGAAGATTGATGTTGATGGTGTTTGAGGTTTCTCCCAAAGTCTTTTCAAGAACCAAGGCACCTAGAGCACTATATACAGCAATCTGACTGCTGTTGTCTTGGAAACCTGCGTCAACAGCTACTGTAAAAGTAGTTTTAAACGGATTTGGATAGAGTTTCGCTACTGGCATAACACGATCAATTGTTCCTAGGTTTTCACAACCAGGTGTCATCGTAGCATTGATTCCAAAAGTACTGATTGCTCCATTGGTACTCAATACTCTTCCTTCTACATCTACACCCGTATTCAATATAACAGCACCATTGTTTCCAATAAGCGTTCCCTTGAATTCAGTATAGTCGTTTAGGTTTGTTGCTCCATCTACTTTCCAGTACACATTTTTTGCCTGAGCTTCATTGATAAGTTCAACAGTGGCATATGTACCAGTAGAAAATGCTCCATTGATTTTCAAAACAAAAACAGCATCTTCATTTCCCTGTGCATCAAAGGTTACCTTTCCGGTAAGTACAGTCTCGGCATCCAAGAAATAAGTATGAGGTGTCAATACAAGATCGTTTCCGAACGTTGCAGGATACAACAGTTGGATGTCGGTTGGCAATGTATTCAAATAGGTATAAACCGTGTTGGCGTCAGCGGCACATTGTGCGGTTGAAACATCAGGATTGGCATGTATGGTTCCATTCACATTTGCGGCTTGGAAACCTGTTGTCAATCCAACATTTGTTCCTACATCTCCTGTAACAAAAGTCACCCCAGTGTTGGCCACTCCGCCATTTCCTGAAAAGATGGTATAGCAAACCACAGTTCCTAGAGGTGGTGCTATTGGTCCTGTTAATATCGGACTAGAACAGCCAACAGGTTTTCTTGCTGTTACTCCAGCAACCGTCACGGCTCCAGTAGTAGACAAAGCACGTCCTTCTAATTTTACACCCGTATTGAGGATGATGGCAGCGTTGTTGGCTATTATCGTTCCTTTAATTACGGTGTTTGTAGCTAGATCCACAAGACCTTCGATTTTCCAGAAAACGTTACACGCTTGTGCACCATTTGCTAAAATAACCTGTGATCCTGCTGCAGAAGAAAAAGCTCCTTCAATTTTAAAGATAAATACAGCTCCTGTATCACCTTGTGCATCTAATGTTAGGGTATTGTCGAGTGAGGCACTCTCTGTAATCGAATAAACTCCTGCATTTAAAATCTGACCGTTTCCTAACAGGGATGATGGGAAATGAGTAGGGATTGTGGCATTCAAGGAATTGTAGGCAATGGTAAGATCAGCAGTGGCAATGGCAGTTGTTCCGTCGCCATCATGCATCACACCATCTACATTTCCGAAGTTGGTGCTCGATCCGTTATTGGTACCGATGTTTCCCGTAAGGTGTGAAAGTCCGGTATTGCTAACGGCACCATTGGAAGAAAAAAGTACAAAATTAGCCGAAGTACCAAGGGTAGGGGCTTGTGCAAAGTTAAGAATTGGAAAAATAAGCAAGGCAATAGCACTTAGCTTCTGTAAAGTTTTATTCATAGCGGGGTTTTTATCAGCGGTTTAAGTACCGCTTTCAACCAAAGGTAGGTTACAACCTTACTGCTATTTGGCTATTTAACGTTTCGTACGAGAAATACAATGAGGAAGTAGGAATTTATACGCTTAAAAAGTTTGTTTTATAAGTTTTTGATTTTAAAAGGGTTAATCTGAAATCAATTCATTCCCACTGATTCTTTATCACTTCACATAATCCGGAGCCACACACTTATTCCAATAGTCAACAATGGTCTTGATGGTAGCTTTCAATTCATTATAGCTGTTGGGCTTCACAAAAAAACCTTGGGCCGATTTTGAATAAGCATCCACAATATGTTGCTGTTCAGAACTTGTAGAAAAGAAAAGGAATGGGATCGACTTTATTCTCAAGTCTTCATTTTCCTGAATTTGTTGCCTCAATTCCATACCCGTTAGCCGTGGCATGTTGATGTCCGAAAAGATGATGAATGGTTTTATGGGAGAAGTAATCAGGTATTCAAGGGCCTTTTCGCCATCGCCAAAAAAGAGCACCTCATTCTTGTTTTCTAAGTCCAGAAATACTTCCTTGAGCATGTCTTGATCGTCTAGGTCGTCTTCGATAATGATGATTGGGCCACGTTTGTTCATTTTTGGTTTTTGGTAAAGGTAGGTTATTAGTTGGCAATTTATTTTTTATCGCATCCTTTTTAGTAATTGATGTGCAACAGCATACCATGAGGATTTAAATCGACTTAATTTATACTAAATCTGAATTGAAGTCGATGCTTTGGACTTGTTTTTATTATGCCTTATATTTACTTAAAAAGGAAAAGAATTTACAATATGTTGCAGTTTAAAGATAGAAGGTTGGTCCTTTTCGGAATTCATATAAAAAACTTGCGAGAGGCAAAGGGAATGACCATTAGTGATGTTGCCGAAAATACATCGTTGATCAAGAAAGATCTTTTGGCTATCGAGGAAGGTAGTAAGAATTTAGGCTTTACCACCATGTTGGAACTAGCGAAAGGGTTGGGAGAGCATCCGTCCAAGTTACTCGATATAGATTTAGAAAATGGATAGTGTTAAAATTCTAGGTTTAAAATCGAATTGCTGAATTAGACTTTCAATGATGCATGATTTTCCCAGGATATTTCTCCACAAAGGAATAAATCAATTGCATGATATACTGGTTGCTTTTGTAGGGTGTTACATAATCCCGAACTTCGGTCGGATCGGAAAACCCAATGTCGGACGAGAAATAACCCATTCCATAAAAGACACCATCTTCCACCCAAATACAGCTTCGTTCGTCAGAAGAGCGTCCTTTGTCGATGATGGAGAAAGTCGGCCTGCTCAAACACAAAGATTTTATAGCTTCCTTAATTTGCTTGTTGTGAAGTTCCATTTCAGGAAAATCGGTTTCATCATGCTGTCGGAAAAACACTCCTTCGTCCAGCCTTCCATATTTGCAGAACCTGTAATCAACACCAAATTTTTCTGATAAGCTTTTTAATGTGTTAATCGCTTCATATTCAGTATTGAACGTCTGGATGCAGGTCTGAAATTTAGCCAGTTTCCCAACTGCCAAATAGAGATATCCGTTTCGGGCTTCATATTGATAAAGTCCAAATTTTGCTTCAAAGCGTTTCAATGCCCTGTTGTAAACCGGCCACAGCTTCTTGATTTCAGAGCATTCCAGCAATAACGCCATCAATTCGGTAGCACAAACTTCAAAAGAGATGGCATGTATGTCCCTCAAGAAATTTTGCCTTTGCAGGGTAAGGCTATTGCCACTAAAGTGTGAGGCCACCCGCTTCTTGATGTTGACGGCCTTTCCCACATAAACCACTTTCTTCTCTTGATTGTAAAAATAATAAACACCCGGTTTCTCTGGTAATTGTTCAAAATCTTGAGGAGGTAGGTTAGGAGGCAGGCGTTGGTCTTGAGCCGTTTTCTTGATCATTTTGTCCATAATGCCTTCATGGTCTGCTTCCAATAAAAGTGAAAACAATACCGCTGTGGCATCTGCATCACCACCTGCCCGATGTCGGTTTTCTAAATTAATGTCCAATGAATGGCAAAGGTTCCCAAGACTATAGGAAGAATGTCCCGGTAGGATCTTCCTTGACGCTCGAACGGTACAGAGTTTTCGGGCAGTCCAGTTGAAACCTGCTTCCTTTAGTTGGTGTCGTACAAATGAATAATCGAAATTGACATTATGGGCTACAAACACCCGATCCGTCAGCAGTTCCAACACTTTCTCTGAAATGTCGTCAAAGATAGGGGCATCCCGAACCATTGCATTATTAATTCCAGTCAAGGCAAATATGGCTTGCGGAATGTCCTTTTGCGGATTGACAAGCGATTCCCAACGGTCGATTACGTTTGTCCCATCGTGAATGAGAATGGCAATTTCCGTAATACGGCTTCCACCGGCATTCCCGCCCGTTGTTTCGATATCTACTATGGCATATTCCACTTTTTTCATGCTGTTGTATAAACGGGATAATGGATTTCTTATTATTTTGAACGGCTGACTCTTCTGAAGGTCAGGTTGATTCTGGGCAATATGTCCTTGGCTGTTTTCGGAACCTGATGCTGCCAGAAGCTGTTGGTTGTGCCAGCCATCAAGAGGAAGGAACCGTGATGCAAGGGGATTTCCACCTGCTGAATGTCTTTCCTTGTTTTATGCCGAAGCCGAAACATACGGGTTTCTCCAAAACTCACCGATGCAATAATAGGATTTGGACCTGAATTATCGGTGTGGTCACTGTGCCACGCCACGCCATCTTTGCCGTTTCGGTAGAGGTTTAGGAGTACGGCATTGAAGGCAAGCCCTGTTTCCGCTTCCACCTTTTTTCTGATACTCAGTAATTCGGGAGTCCAGTCGGGACCATCCTGATTCGCCCCTGCATTGTCCTTATCTTCATACCAGGCAATCATCCTTGGGGCTGTTACGGTCTTGTCAAAAATTTCCATCTGATATTCCTTCCATTGGGTATGATTTAGAAACGTATGATAATAGCAATCCGATGCTTCTTTTTCGATAAAATTATCCACCAGCATAAGGTCGGTATCGGGCAGGTCGAATATTTTCTTGCCCGCTTTTCCAGACGAAAAAAGTTCGGTGTCTTCAAATAGTGTCATAGTGCAATTTGTTTCGGAGTAATAATTTCAGCGTTTCTTCATCCTGTAATCCATTAAAATAGCGTTTCAATACGGAGGCAAATACAGGATGGGGATTTTCCAGATTTGCAAACAGCGTCATGCAGGAACGGAGCTTCACATCATCCGGATACCCAAAGAGATCACTTGCAGATTTATCTTCTATGTTTAATAATGCTTCCGAAATTTCAATAAGATGCTTTCCGAGTACAGGATGTGCCAGATAGTCTGTGGCTTCCTGCAAATCGGCTATGGCATAAAAACGTGCCGTTTCGCTTTGTCCCAAACCTTTCAATTGCGGAAAGATAAACCACATCCAGTGGGTTTCCTTCCTGCCGTTCTTTATTTCCTGCAATGCCTTCAGGTACACCTGATTCTGGGCTTCCAAGAATTTTTTTAAATGATTTACTTCCATATTTGATCAATTAGGTAGTGTTGGTTATTTTGAGTTTCTATCATGGCGGTTATAGGGAAGGCGATGGGATATTCTCGCCCTAAGGTAATTATTAAGGCTAAACGGATTAAATTACCTATTAATGAACGGTTAAACCAATTAGCCAATAAAACTTTTTTACAAAAATAAGACGAATACGTACAATTATTACTATTTTTGTTGTGACAAATACGCACATTAACTTATGTCATTATTTTCTGAAAATATAAAGTACTTGAGAATCAAGAAAGAAGTGTCCCAACAATTCGTTGCCGATGCGGTAAACATTCCACGTCCGCGTTATGCGAAGTATGAAGATGGGAAGAATTTTCCACCTCCCGAAATACTGTTGTCGCTCTCTCGCTATTTTGCAATGAGCATTGATTTATTACTTTCTGTAGATGTTCGAAAGATTCCTATGGGAGATCTGCTGAAGTTGGAGAACAACAGGTTGCTTCTACCCATTACGGTCGATCCTCTCGGCAACAACATGATTGAAGTGGTGACCCAAAAAGCCAAGGCAGGATATCTGAATGGGTATTCCGATCCCGAATACATAGAAAGTTTGCAACAGATTTCCTTGCCTTTCCTCGGACCAGGGAAGCACAGGGGATTTCCAGTAGAAGGCGATTCAATGCCACCTCATGAACCGGGATCCATCATTGTTGGCAAATATGTCGAAAGGCTGGGAGATGTAATGGACGGTCGTACCTATATCCTGATTACCAAAAGTGAGGGCATGGTCTATAAACGATTGAATAAGAACAAGAAAAATACATTGGTAGTGGAATCCGACAACCGTTTTTATCCACCCTATGAAGTACGAGTTTCCGATATTTTAGAGATATGGGAATACGAATGCAGTATCGGAAGAAGCGATAAGAAATCGGAATCCGATGATACGGATGATGTAAAAGGAATGTTCATCGAATTGAAAAGGGAAATTAGAGAAGTCAAAAAGCGATTAGGATAATCCTGTAGAGACGTTGCACTGCAACGTCTGTACTATCAATAAATCAATAAATCAATCAATGAATCAATGAATCAATGAATCAAAAAATCAAAAATCCATGCCAGATAAATATCAAAACAAATACAGAATCCCATCTGCCCGATTAAAGAATTGGGATTATGCCTCCAATGGAGCCTATTTTATTACCATCTGCACAAAGGATAGGAAACATTATTTCGGAGAAATAACAAATGGTGAAATGGAATTATCTCCAATTGGCGAATTAGCACATCAATTTTGGAATGAAATCCCAGCACATTTTCCTTTTGTAGAATTAGGGAATTTTGTGGTAATGCCGAATCACATGCACGGGATATTGATTATTTCTCATAATAATCATCCTATCGATGCCAATCTAAATCCAAATGAAGCTCTGCATTCCGTAGTACAGACGTTGCACTGCAACGTCTCTACCGAAACCAAAAAAATCGCAATACCCTCCCCAAAACCGGGATCTATATCCACCATCATCCGCTCCTATAAATCTGTGGTAACTAAAAATGCACATTACATCAATAAGGAATTTCAATGGCATCCCCGATTTCATGACCACATCATCAGAAATTCCGAATCCTTTGAAATAATCCAAACCTACATTGCCAACAATCCAGAAAATTGGGGAAAGGATAGATTATCAAAAAGATAAAAAAGAAATACTATCAGATAAATAAGAACATCAATGAACGACCAACTCAACAACCTCCCACTATACCAAAAAGCTATGGAAATCCTCCGCCTCACGGAAGCTTTGGTTACCACCATTCCAGAAGATGATGTTTTTCTTGAAGCTACAAAAGGCTTTATGATGGAAAATGCCTATATCATTCCAGCCAAGATTGCTGGAGCAGAAGGAGTGGAGCTATATGACCTAAAGATGGAAAACGCCGCCATAATCAGAAAATCTGCCAGAGAACTCTATGTTCAAGCCGGTAGCCTCAAGCATTTCAGTAACGAAAAGCACGATTATCCGAACTTGCTTCGTTTTGCCATTGATGAATTCAAGTCACTTTTTGTGCAATGGGTAAAAGCTTTTGATGTCTGGGATTACATTGTTGATGATTGGGGCTTGTTTAATCCGCCAGGTATTGAGCCTGAATAGAGTTTTTACATTCATATTTTTGGTGATTAGTTTTCAGTCACAGGAGTTACTTGGACATTGATTTTGGATATTCTGGATTTTTAAATTGCCGTGGACAGAATATTTATGTGCAGGTCACCAAATGTTTTTTTGTCAACCCTTTGATTAGAATAGCCCCAATCAAACTCTTTCCTGTTCGGTCTTCAATCTGAAATCTTCTCCCTACATTTGCACACAAATTTTCAAAACCGTGAATTTACAGCAGTACACCCGTGAGTTTTCCTACAACCTTAAACTGGCCTATCCCATCATCCTCGGAATGATCGGTCACACTCTGGTAGGTATAGTCGACAATATAATGGTAGGGAAAATTGGCCCTACCGAATTAGCAGCCGTTTCACTCGGTAACAGTTTTGTGTTTGTGGCGATGTCGCTTGGTGTTGGCTTCTCTACCGCCATCACACCCTTGATAGCTCAAGCCGATGGTGAGAAAAATACGGAAAGGGGAAGAAGTGTTTTCCATCACGGACTATATCTGTGTAGCATTTTAGGTGTCGCCCTTTTTGTCCTTATCGTATGCTTCAAGCCGCTTATCGCTTATATGGGACAGTCGGAAGCCGTTGTCGAAATGGCAAAACCTTATCTAGATATTGTTGGCTGTTCCTTGATTCCGCTCATTATTTTTCAAGCCTACAAGCAATTTGCCGACGGATTGAGCGAAACCAAATACTCGATGTGGGCCACCATCATCGGGAATCTGACCAACATCATCATCAATTATCTTTTAATTTATGGAATATGGATTTTCCCCGAATGGGGTATCATTGGTGCTGCAGTTGGAACCATAGCTTCTCGATTTGTGATGCTGGGCTACATGCATTTTATGATGGTCAATAAACCAAAATTCAAGGCTTATTTCGAAGGATTTAGTCTGAAGGAAATCAAGCGGGACATCAACAACCAAATCATCAGGCTGGGTTTACCATCGGCCATGCAAATGTTCTTTGAAGTGGCTTTGTTTACAGGAGCTATATGGTTGTGTGGTAGTATCAGCACTACAAGTCAGGCCGCCAACCAAATTGCATTGAGTTTGGCTTCCTTGACCTTTATGTTTGCCATGGGGTTGAGTGTTGCCGCCATGATCCGGGTAGGCAACCAAAAAGGACTGATGGATTATAAAAAGTTAAGAACCGTGGCGATTTCCATCTTTTTGCTGGTGGTGATTATCGAAATAGTGTTTGCCCTGCTGTTTGTGGTCCTGCATACCGTTTTGCCTTATGTGTTTGTAGATATTAATGATGTTCAGAATCTTACCAAGAATATGGAAGTGATTGCCATAGCCTCACAACTACTCTTGGTAGCTGCCGTCTTCCAAATTTCAGATGGACTGCAAGTGGTGATCCTCGGAGCCTTGAGAGGTTTGCAAGATGCCAAAATCCCGATGTACATTACTTTCGTTGCCTATTGGCTTATTGGTTTCCCAACATCCATCTATCTTGGAAAGTACACCACTCTTGGAGCAACCGGAGTCTGGATTGGACTTTTAGCAGGATTAACTGCTGCCGCACTTTTTTTGTATATTCGCTTCCAGAAGCTCACTAGGGGGTTGATTAGTTTTCAGTCACAGTCACAGTTTTCAGTGGAAAACGATAAACAATAATAAATAGATAATAAAAAATACAATAAATAAGATTTCTAGACTGCCATCAGCAATCTAAAATCCAAAATCTAAAATCAAATGGAATTACCAAAATTTTTACTAGGCGACAATACCGATTTCCCAGAAGACATCTTCATCATCCATCTGGATTACCCACGTTTCATCATCAATCTGAAAGACGATGAGGTAGAATTCCTTGAAGAGGATGAAGACCTAGACGAAGCTGAACTTAACGCTGAAATGGAAAACCTGATTACACAGGCGAATGCATTCTACGATAGGGAAGTAGCGAGGTATGAGGAGTAGTTAGTGTTCAGTGATCAGTTTTCAGTTTGTGTCCTTAGTGGATACTTTGTGATCTTTGTGTTTAAGTAAATGCAAATGGATTATTACGAAACTGTCAGTTTGTTTCAGTTCTTCTAAAATTAAATGATATAGATGAGTAATTTTGATTATAAAAAAAGTGCTGTCCTGCTATTGGCTTTAATTGGGGTTGGACTTATGTCGAAAGGTTTTTTAGGGGTTTTCGATTTACATTTTCAAACTATTGAGAATGGAAATGAAATTATGAATACAAGCTATTATTTCGGTTATAATACTGGATTGGTTCTTGCTAAAATCGGAAAGATAGCTGTAGGTTTCCTGATGCTGAAATATTGCTATGAATGGTTTTGCATTCGCAAAATCAACCTTGATGATTTTCAAAAATAAGTTACATTTAAACAAATATTAACCCCCTAACAATATTGATGGCAGTATGGAAGTTCAGGTTTCTAAGAATTTTAAAAAGATGACAATCAAAGCAATTTTTGCGATTGTCTTGTTTATAATTGTCTATCTCGCTTTATTATCATTAGCAATAGGAATCACAGCTTTGTGTGTTGTGGGTGGTTTTACAATTATCATCGCCAAGCCAATGCTACTAACGATAGGTTTGGGGATCGGATTGGCAAGTTTGGGCTTTTTTATCCTTGTATTTTTATTTAAGTTTCTATTTAAAAAACATAAGATTGATAGAAATCATCTTACCGAAATTACAGAAGAGCAGGAACCGAAACTCTTTCAGTTTATTCGACAAATTGTAAATGAAGTAGATACCGATTTTCCTCAAAAAGTATATATCTCCAGTGATGTAAATGCAAGCGTATTTTATAATTCCAGCTTTTGGAGTATGTTTTTCCCCATTCGCAAAAACTTGCAGATAGGTTTGGGACTGGTTAATACAATTTCAGAACAGGAATTCAAGGCGATATTGGCACACGAATTCGGACATTTTTCCCAACGAAGCATGAAGGTTGGAAGCTACGTCTATAATGTAAACCAAGTTATTTTTAATTTGATTTATGAAAACGAATCCTTTGACGGAATGATTCAGAAATGGGCCAACATCAGTGGATATTTTTCTTTTTTTGTAGCTCTTGCAGTAAAAATTATCGAAGGCATCCAATGGATATTGCGAAAGATGTATGATTTTATAAACATCAGCTATATGGGGCTTTCAAGAGAAATGGAGTTTCATGCAGATGAGGTGGCGGCTAATGTAGCAGGCTATTTGCCTCTGAAAGAATCGTTGTTGCGAATGGATTTGGCACAGCATTCCTACAATGATGTCCTGAATTTCTACGGAAATAGAATTATCGATAACTTAAAAAGCAGGAACATCTATAATGAGCAAACGTTTGTGATGAACTTTATAGCATCCGAAAATAAAATCCAGTTGAAAGACAATTTGCCTTTGGTCACTGCTTTCGATTTAAACAAATTCAATAAGTCGAAACTTAATATCAAGGACCAATGGGCTTCTCATCCCACAACCGACGAACGTATTGAAGCTCTGGAAAAACTCAATATAATTAAAGACAATCCAAGCACAGGTCCTGCAAATGCATTA
This sequence comes from Flavobacterium arsenatis, assembly GCF_031456785.1. Taxonomy (NCBI): domain Bacteria; kingdom Pseudomonadati; phylum Bacteroidota; class Flavobacteriia; order Flavobacteriales; family Flavobacteriaceae; genus Flavobacterium; species Flavobacterium arsenatis. Next base: position 46,247 of record NZ_JAVDVI010000013.1, on the reverse strand, counting down.
TTTGCAAACACCAATTCTATTGAGGAAGAAGCTACTCTCAGAATATTTTCTACAGTTGTTTATGAAGGAGAAGCAGAACTCGTTAAAGAAGAAAAATTTAGAGATGCTTATACCGAATCCTACTTTAAGAATAGTTTTCCAAAAATCTATAACGGTTATTACGACAATAAAAATCCAGTAATAGCAAGTGATGTAGATTTAACAACGGAAGATAATTGTAGTCCCGCAACTCTTTTCAGTACAGAACAAGTTGATAAAATTTATGAGTTGATTGCTTTAGTGCAAGACATTGCTACGTTAGAAAATATCGCTCAAGGCGTATATCCCATAAAGACTTTTGATTATGATGGAAAGAAATTCACAAAGAAAGAGGCCAAAGATTTGGTTGTGATTTTGGAGCAGGAATTAGAGGTTGTAAAGGAACATATTAAGCAAAATGACGGAAAAATTTACCGTTTTTTCCTTCAAAAGGCAATTGCCAAAGGAAAAGATAGCGAGTTCAAAAATAAGTTAGACCATTATTTAAGCCTTGATGCCGAACACGACAAAAAGGCAGCTTTATACAGTGATATTGCACAAGCCACCAGTTTTGTTAGCGTGGTGACGCCAAATGAAGAAATTGAAGGAAACTTTAAGAAACTTATGCCATTAGAAGCAAAAATCAAGGCAGAGATAAGGTTGATGCTCGACAACAAACAAATTGAATCTGAAATTCACAAAGTAATGAGGCAGAACTTTGAAAATTATCTGTCTGTAGATTTTGTTTATTTTGGAAATGGATCTTATTACGACGATAATTTGCAAATATTTTTTGGAGCAATTAACGATTACAACTACTTGTTGTCCAGAATTTATTTCTTGACGAAGCAAGATTTATTAAAGTTTCAAGCAGAATTAATTTAAACTATCCTTTAAAATATTTTTCCAACAAAATACTAGCAGCTGCAAACGGTGACACTTTATTGTTTTGCACTGCTTTTTTGTTTTCCTCTAACAAATGTTGGATTTCCGGATGATTGAAGAAGTTGTTTTTTAACTGTTCATTGATGGTTTCGAGCATCCAATACTGGCTTTGACTGCTTCTTTTTTCGGCAAAGTAATGATTATTTTGGGTAAGTTCAAGATAATCAGAAATGGTTTTCCAAACTTCGTCAATGCCCTCTTTGGTATAGGAACTGCAAGTCGAAACTGTAGGCATCCATCCTGATTTTTTAGCAGGAAATAAATGTAAAGCTCTATTGAATTCCGTCTTGGCAAGTTTAGCTTTCTTGATGTTATCACCATCCGCCTTATTGATGACAATCGCATCGGCCATTTCCATAATTCCTCGTTTGATGCCCTGCAATTCATCTCCGGCACCAGATATCTTAAGCAAAAGAAAGAAATCTACCATACTGTGAACGGCAGTTTCGCTCTGACCCACACCAACGGTTTCAATAATGATGGTGTCAAATCCTGCAGCTTCACAAAGTGTAATGGTTTCACGGGTTTTTCGGGCCACACCACCTAAAGTTTCACCAGAAGCCGATGGTCGGATATAGGCATTTTCATCCTTGACCAATTCCTCCATACGGGTTTTGTCGCCCAAGATGCTTCCATGCGAAATCGTACTACTAGGATCAACAGCCAGAACGGCAACTTTTTTCCCAAGACCCGTAAGATATTTGCCGAAGGCTTCAATAAAAGTACTTTTTCCAACACCGGGAACACCTGTAATTCCAATGCGAACCGATTTGTTAGCAAATGGCAAACAAGCATTTATTACTTCATTGGCTTTCGCCAAATGCTCGCTGTTGGTGCTTTCAACCAATGTAATTGCCCTACTCAAAGCCGTGATATTTCCTTCCAAAATACCCTCAACCAATTCTTTTGCAGACGGTTGCACTTTCCTGAATTGCTGGATGTTCTCCACCACCGAAGCACTGATGATTTCGGGTGGCGAAACTCCTTCTTTTTCCTTTAAGGCTAATTTTGGTTTGGGCTTTTTCACATCTAAATTTGTTGTAGTAAAAGTAAGTAAAAGAAACAAAGTTTAAAATGCATCACACATCTTATTCTTGAAAAAGTGTGATCGTATAGTCCAACAATCCTTGGTCGCCAACTTTTCCATGTCCCGGAATAATGGTTTTTACATCAGGATAGGCCAATTTTATTTTACGGATAGTTTCGGGCCAATCTTTTACATTCGCATCTTCTAGATTTCCTTTTCCAGCATTCATTTCTTTAATCAAGCATCCACCAAACATTGTTGCTTCGGAAGGAAAATAACCAATGATATTGTCCTTTGTATGTCCTTCTCCAAAATATCGTGCCTCCACTTTTTGGGTTCCGATGGTAAATTGATAGTCATTTTCAATTCCGTTTTGAGGAACAGCCGAGCCTTTCTCTTTCGCCAATTCAATTGTTAGATCTTTTGCATAGGAAGGAATTCCAACTTTATGAAAAGCTTCCAGACCACCCAGACAATCACTGTGGAAATGCGTTGCAACAACGGCTTTTATTTTGCAATTAAGCTGGTTTGAAATGATATTTATGAGTTCTTCAGAGGTATTATCGTCAATTGCGGTATCAAAAACAATTGCTTCATTGTTGTCGATGATAATCATTCCGTTGCAACCCACCATGCCAAAACTTTTGGTTTGCAGAAAAGAAATGTGTTGGTAAACATGAGGCGATACTTCTTTAACCGTTACATTTTTAGATGTATAAGAGGTTGCTTTTTTTTGCTTAGAAGCAGTACAGGATAAAAACAAAAGTGTGAAACAAAAAACCAAAAATTTCATAAAAAAGGAGTATTGTGTTTGGTGTAAAATTACAAAAACAGTTTCAAAAAGCTATTTGCATTTCTGAAACTGTTTGGGTGTGTTCTCGCAAAAAATTAATAAGCAGAAGTAAATCTTACTTGATGGTGCCTTGGATTTTCAACTTCATCTGCAAGAACAACCGCTACATCTTCGCCAGAAAGGATACTTCTATTCTCGTCATCAAAAACAGGATTTTCCAAACCTAGTCGATAGTTGCCTGTTCTTCCTGTTGTAATACCCGGATGCATTTCAATAGCCGGACTGAAAAATGCCCAATCCAATTCTTTTTCTTCCTTGATGATGTCTAAATATTCACGAGCTGCAGTGGCACCTTGCTTGAAATCTGCTGGAAAGTCCGGACTGTCAACCAATTGACTTCCGTTGATATACAAGCTTCCCGCACCACCAATCGTGATCAGCCTTTTTACTCCAGAAAGTTTCACGGCTTCCTGTATCGCTTTGGCTCCAGCCAAAAAATCATTGTAGATGTTTGGATTTGTCCATCCCGGATTGAAGGAACTCACAACAGCATCGTGACCTTTTAAAACTTTTGATAACTTTTCAATGTTTAAAACATCAACGGCAACATATTGTAAATTTTCCTTATCCGATTCTTCAACTGTTCGTGATATTGCCGTTACCTGATGATTGCGGTTTGTAAATTCATTTACAAGTTTTTTCCCGAGGAAGCCTGTTGCTCCAATAATTGCTACTTTCATATTTATATGTAATTTAAAATGTTACAGTTTTAGATAAAAAAAAGGTTAGAACTTTTGCTCGAAATCCATTAAGGAAATTCCATGTAATTGATTGCTGATTTTGTCATTGATATCATCATAAAGCGATTGCAGGTTCTGATTGATTTTTTTTCCAACAGGACAATTCGGATTCGGGTCTTTTTTAGAAAAACCCAAAGTAACCTTCTCAAAAGTAAGCTTGAAAATAGTATCCAAGGTAATGTCCTTTGCTGGAATCAGCAGTTTTGTTCCTCCGTTTTTTCCTTCTTTACTTTCTACAATATTGTTCTTTTTCAGATTGGCAATTTCCTTCCGGACCAAAACAGGGTGCAAGTTCATACTTCCAGCCAAAAACTCCGAAGAAAGATATTCATCCGGAAATTTCGAAAGCAAAGTGAGAATGTGCAACGTGATGGCAAACTTACCTGAAAGCATACTGTAATAAAATATGTTACAAATTTATTAGTTTTTATAATTCGAAACATTAAAAAAGCGTTAAAAATTAAATCAAACCTTTTATAGTAGTATTTTTGCAGTCTAGTTTCGGATATGGAAAACATTATTTTAATCTTCGTCTGTTTGTTGCTTGGAGTTTTCCTGCAACGGGTGAAGGATTTTCCTGTCAACAGCCATAAAGCATTAAATCAATTTGTGATTTATATTTCGCTTCCGGCACTTGCCCTTTATTATATCCCAAAAATTGAATTGAGTTCCAAATTGCTATTTCCGATGGCTGTCGCCTGGATTGGTTTTCTATTCTCTTTCGTGTTTTTTTGGTCTTTGGGAAAAGCATTCGGGTGGTCTAAAAAACTAGTCGGTTGCTTAATTTTAGTGGGAGGTTTGGGAAATACTTCGTTTGTTGGTTTTCCTGTAATTGAAGCTTTATACGGTAGGGAAGGTCTAGAAACGGCAATCGTTCTCGACCAAACGGGTTCATTTTTAGTATTAACGACATTCGGAATTATTGTAGCTTCAATGTATTCTCGCGATACTCCAAAAGCAAGTCTTATTTTGAGAAAAGTAGTCTTGTTTCCCCCTTTTATAGCCTTTATAATCGGAGGAACATTGAATGTCTTTCAAATCGATTTTATCGAAACGATGCAAACCGTTTTCCAGAAATTAGGCGGAACAGTCACCCCAATCGCCTTGATTGCCGTTGGATTGCAACTCAAAATAGAACGCGAAAGTAAGCATTGGAACTTCTTAGCATTGGGATTGTTTTTTAAATTAATACTAACACCTGCATTTTTTTACATCCTCTACATTTTAATTTTTGGACAAACAGGAAAAATAATAGAAGTGTCGATTATGGAAGCTGCAATGGCACCTATGATAACAGCTTCTATCTTGGCCTCGTCCCACGGATTAAAACCAAAATTAAGCAGTATGATGATTGGCTTCGGAATTCCGCTGTCCTTTCTGACGCTCGCTTTTTGGTATTGGATTTTACAAACATTTTAGATTTTTATGGAAATTGCAAATACAAACACCTCGATTCCTGCAACCGATTTGGCACAAAAAACAGTTTATCCCATCCTGTTTTCCATTGCCTTTGCCCATCTTTTAAACGATTTGTTGCAAGCGGTAATTCCGGCAGCTTATCCGATTTTAAAAGACAGTTACCAACTGACCTTCACCCAAATCGGACTCATAACCTTTGCCTATCAAATGGCGGCTTCCATCCTGCAGCCCATAGTTGGCTTATACACAGATAAAAAACCAAAACCATATTCACAGATTTTCGGAATGGTATTTACCTTATCGGGAATCATTTTGTTGGCCTATGCTTCAAGCTTTCCCATTATAATTTTGTCAGTCGTTTTGGTCGGAATTGGTTCTTCTATTTTTCATCCCGAAGCTTCCCGGATTTCCTTTCTTGCATCCGGTGGAAAACGTGGCTTGGCACAATCCATCTTTCAATTGGGAGGAAATGCCGGAACTGCAATCGGTCCGTTGTTGGTGGCTTTGATTGTCGTTCCAAACAATCAGCATTATATCATCTGGTTTGCAATTGTGGCAATTATAGCTCTTTTCGTATTGTCTAAAATTGCCGTTTGGTACCAAAATCACTTGACGTTGAGAGCCAAAAAGAAAGTAGAAATCATTCTTCCCGATTTGTCTCAAACCAAAATCATTATCTCGGTTTCCATATTATTAATCCTCATTTTCTCGAAATTCTTCTATATGGCAAGCATTTCGAGCTATTTCACGTTTTATCTGATGGATAAATTCCAGCTTTCTATCCAAGATGCACAATTTCATTTGTTCCTGTTTTTGGCTTCTTGTGCCATCGGAACCTTGATTGGCGGACCGTTGGGTGACAAATTCGGAAGAAAATACGTCATCTGGTTTTCAGTTCTCGGAGCGGCACCGTTCACGCTTTTGCTTCCTTATGTCGATTTGTTCTGGACAGGAATTCTATCGGTTGTCATAGGAATAATCATTTCATCGGCTTTTCCAGCAATCTTAGTTTATGCACAGGAATTATTGCCTAAAAAACTCGGGATGGTTTCGGGACTTTTCTATGGTTTTGCCTTCGGAATGGGAGGTTTGGGTTCGGCACTTCTAGGAAATTTGGCCGACCATACCAGCATCGACTATGTCTATCATCTTTGTGCCTATTTGCCCTTGATTGGATTTATCGCCTTGTTTCTTCCGAATTTGCAGAAGAAGTAATTTAATAAGAAGCTAATCCTGCTATCCGTTCCAATCTTTTTAGTAAACCGCTTTTTTTGCTAAAACAAAAAGGAGCTTCCGTTGGTCGCTCTTTTTCTTTTGCAAAAAATAGCGCTTTCCTTAAAAAGGATTTCCACTACTATCAGGGCTAGGGCGTTCGGGCTGTAAATAATTTTTAGAGATAATTCCCAACTAAATCGTTTTCGTTGAAGATAATTCTGAATTTTAACGTAACGTTTTATTTTCGTTGTCATTATTTCAATAATTTTAGTGTTGGCAAAAGCCAATTTTAAAATAAAACAAGATAATTATGGCAACATTACGATTGGGCGACACCGCTCCCGATTTTACAGCACAAACCACACAAGGCGATATTAAGTTTCACGAATGGCTCGGTACTTCCTGGGGAATTCTGTTCTCTCATCCTGCAGATTTTACACCAGTTTGCACAACCGAATTAGGAACCGTCGCCAACTATTTCCCAGAATTCCAAAAAAGAGATACAAAGGTCATTGCTTTAAGTGTCGACGGACTGGAATCGCATCACCAATGGATAAAAGATATCAACGAAACGCAAAACACAACCGTAAATTTCCCGATAATTGCCGATGAAAATAAGGAAATTGCAACCTTGTATGATATGTTGCATCCAAATGCCAGCGACAAATTTACCGTTCGTTCTGTTTTTGTAATTGGTCCGGATAAAAAAGTAAAGCTAACCCTGACGTATCCCGCTTCAACCGGTAGAAATTTCGACGAACTTCTACGTGTAATCGACAGTTTGCAACTCACAGCCAATTACAGTGTAGCCACGCCAGCCAATTGGAAAGAAGGCGAAGATGTAGTCATTGCACCGTCCATCAAGGACGAAGATATTACAGCAAAATTCCCAAAAGGGCATACACCAATAAAACCTTACTTGAGAATGACGCCACAACCAAATAAATAGTATTTTTGAAAACCGAATCATCATTCGGATTTTGAAATTATTATTTATGAAAGAAGTTATACTATCACAGGAAATGATTGATCAACTCGAAAAAGTAGTGGGTCAATCATTTCTTTTTTTGGATCAAGCCACCCGAAATCATTACGGTCACGACGAAACGGAAGATTATGTTTTTCCACCATCGGTAGTCTTAAAACCGGGAACACCCGAAGAGATTTCGGAAATTCTAAAAATTGCCAACCAATACCAGATTCCCGTAACGCCAATAGGAGGAAGAACAGGTTTGAGCGGTGGTGCTTTGAGTATCCATAAAGGCATCGGACTTTCGATGGAACGCTTCAATAAGATTTTAAATATTGACGAAAAAAATCTGCAGGTTGTTGTAGAACCAGCCGTGATAACTCAGGTTTTAAGAGAGGCTGTTGCTGAAAAAGGCTTGTTTTATCCGCCCGACCCAAGTAGCCAAGGAAGTTGCTGGATAGGAGGAAACGTGGCCGAAAATTCAGGTGGAGCAAGGGCTGTTAAATATGGCGTTACCAAGGATTATGTCTTGAACCTCGAAGTGGTTTTGCCAACTGGAGAAATCATCTGGACAGGAGCCAATACTTTAAAAAACTCTACAGGATACAATCTCACCCAATTGATGGTGGGAAGCGAAGGAACTCTTGGCGTTATCACAAAAATTGTGATGAAGCTGTTGCCGAAAAATTCTCATAATATATTGATGCTGGTTCCTTTTTATAATTCGGGTCAGGCTTGCGAGGCGGTTTCTAAAATTTTCAGTGCCGGAATCACGCCAAGTGCATTGGAATTTATGGAACGCGATGCTATTGATTGGACATTGCGTTTTGTAGATGGTGTTAGTATTGCTATAAAAGATGAAGTGCAGGCTCACCTTTTAATAGAAGTCGATGGAAATTATCCCGACGTACTTTTTGCGGAAGCGGAAAAGATTACCGAAGTCCTCGAACAATTTGATATCGATGAAATCCTTTTTGCTGATACGGAAGACCAAAAGAATGCACTTTGGAAAATGCGTCGTGCCGTTGGCGAAGCCGTAAAATCAAACTCCATCTATAAGGAAGAAGATACGGTTGTTCCAAGATATGAACTGCCGAAATTATTGGAAGGAATCAAGACCATCGGCGATAAATACGGATTCAAATCGGTTTGCTACGGTCATGCCGGAGATGGAAACCTGCACGTAAACATCGTTAAAGGAACCATGTCAGACGATGATTGGAAGACCGAAATCCCGAAAGGGATTCGTGAAATTTTTGAATTGACGGTTGCCTTGAAAGGGACATTATCTGGCGAACACGGCATCGGATATGTTCAAAAGAATTATATGGATATTGCATTCAACAGAACCCAATTGCTTTTGATGAAAGGCATCAAGAACGTGTTTGATCCGAACGGGATTTTAAATCCGGGGAAGGTGTTACCGGATAACATTTAGGGTTAACCAAATAAAATACGACAAATGTCGTATTGTCTTAAAGTGCTTCTACTGATAATTTTACATCATTAATAACTAAAACAATTAATCATGAAAAAAGTATTACTAGGAGCATTTCTGTTGGCAGGAACTTTTTGTGCAACTGCTCAAGAAACAAAATTTGGTGTTAAGGCAGGGGTCGATTTTGCATCTGCAAAAGTAAAGTATGACCTTGGTCCTTTGGGTTCTGGAACGGCAACAAGTTCCGAAACGGGATTTTTTGTAGGTGGTTTTGCAACAATTGGCTTGTCTGAAAAGTTCGCCTTCCAACCGGAGGTTTTATATGTAGCCATTTCTGATTTGAATTTCATATCGGTTCCCGTATTGGCAAAATATTCGTTTGCTGAAAAATTTCACGCTTTGGCAGGACCAAGCTTCAATTATTTCTTGGATGCCGAGGAAGATGAGTTTAAATTGAATGTGGATTTTGGTGCTTCGTATGACATCACCGAGAATCTTGATGTTAACGCAAAATATTCTTTAGGATTTGGAGATGTGGCTGTAAACGGCGTTTTTGCAGGAGTGGGATATAAATTTTAATATTTGGGTTTAGTTTTAAGTTAGAAAACCATCTGCCTTGGTGGATGGTTTTTGTTTTATAGAAGCTTTAGTAGGTACTTTAGTGGTTCGATCACTAAGCTGTAAACACGAATTCCACAAATTTTCACGAAAAAAATTAGTGAAAATTTGTGGAATTCGTGTTGAATGAAGGGTGAAATTAATCCCTTTTAGGAGCATTTTTCTTGGCCCTCTTTTCCTCTTTTTTCTCTTTGGCCGTTTTTAGAGGTTCTTTCTTAACGGTTTTTTTCGCATCCTGACTCTTTGCCATAATTTTATATTTTTTTGAGGTTAGTTTTTATATTATGGAGTAAATATAAAAATATTATTCTTCTTTTTTGATTTAATTATCGATTTGTAATAGAATAAAGCAAGCATTCCCGAAGTCGCTCATCGTCCAAGAGCAAGGGATGGTTGAAGCTCTTTACCTTGGTCATACCTATTCTTTTCATAACCTCTTCCGATTTAATGTTGACGCTGGGTGTCGTGGCAATTATTTTTTCAAGATGTAGTTCTTCGAAGCCATATTTCAGGCAAGCCAAGGCTCCTTCTGTGGCATAGCCTTTTTTCCAGTGATTTTCAGACAGCCGCCAGCCAATATCTACGCAAGGCGTAAAATCCGACTCAAAATCTTTGTCTGATAATCCTATAAACCCTATGAACGCATCGCTTTCCAAAACATCAACTGCAAAATAGCAATAGTTTTGTTCTTCAAATTGCTGCTGCATCCTGTATATGAAACCTCGGGTTTGCTCGGCTGTTTGTACCGATGGAAAAAATTTCATCACGTTTGTGTTGCTGTTGATGTTTGCCATCTGCGGGATATCGTCTTCCATCCAGTTTCTAAAACCCAATCTTTCGGAAGTAAAAATGTAGTTTTTTGTAGTGTTCATGACTGTTTTTTTATCTGCGGAAGCGGCAAATTTAAAATATAAAAATCGATAATTTTTATCTAAATATTAATGTTAAATAAAATCCTAAATCCTGATTGATAAATCCTAAATAAATTATCTTTGCCGTCCCGAACAGTCGGGAGAAAAACGTTTTTATGAAGTTTGAATTATTAAAAAAAGACCCTCAATCGAAAGCCCGTGCAGGAAGTATCACTACCGATCACGGTGTAATTGAAACCCCGATATTTATGCCCGTTGGAACCGTAGCTTCTGTAAAAGGAGTGCACCAACGCGAATTGAAAGAAGAAATCAACCCGGATATCATCCTCGGAAATACCTACCATTTATACCTTCGTCCTCAAACCGAAATCTTGGAAAAGGCGGGAGGTTTGCATAAATTCATGAATTGGGACCGAAATATCCTGACCGACTCTGGAGGTTATCAGGTGTATTCCCTTTCGGCCAATAGGAAAATCAAGGAAGAGGGAGTGAAGTTCAAATCGCATATTGACGGTTCCTATCATTTCTTTACACCCGAAAATGTAATGGAAATCCAACGTACCATCGGAGCCGATATCATTATGGCTTTTGATGAATGCACGCCTTACCCTTGTGATTATCGTTATGCTCAACGTTCGATGCACATGACACACCGTTGGCTCGATCGTTGCATCAGCCATTTGGATAAATTACCGTTTAAATATGGCTATGAACAAACGTTTTTCCCAATAGTTCAAGGAAGTACTTATAAAGATTTACGCCGTCAATCGGCAGAATATATTGCCAATTCAGGTCAGCAAGGAAACGCAATCGGTGGACTTTCCGTTGGAGAACCAGCAGAAGAAATGTATGCCATGACCGAAGTGGTGTGTGAGATTTTGCCAGAAGACAAACCAAGATATTTGATGGGTGTTGGAACGCCAATCAATATTTTGGAAAACATCGCTCTCGGAATCGATATGTTCGATTGTGTGATGCCAACTAGAAACGCCCGAAACGGAATGCTTTTCACGGCACACGGAACCATCAACATCAAAAACAAGAAATGGGAAGCCGATTTTTCTCCGCTTGACGAAATGGGACATACTTTTGTAGATGTAGAATATACTAAAGCCTATTTGCGACACCTTTTCGCGGCCAATGAATATTTAGGAAAACAAATTGCTACGATTCATAATCTTGGGTTTTATATGTGGTTGGTTCGTGAAGCCAGAAAACACATCTTGGCAGGAGATTTCCGCCAATGGAAAGAAATGATGGTGAAGCAAATGGATAAAAGGTTGTAAAATTGTTTAAGGTTTAAGTTTTAAAATTTTCACGCAGAAAATCTAAAATCTAAAATCTAAAATCTAAACTGTAAATGAACATAATAGATAAATACATTCTAAAGCGTTACCTCTCTACTTTTGTGGTGATGTTGCTTTTGTTTATTCCGATTGGGATTGTTATTGACGTTTCCGAAAAGATCAACCGGATGTTGCAGAACAAGGTGCCTTTTGGAGAGATTGCGATGTACTATCTGGACTTTGTAATTTATTTTGCCAATTTATTATTCCCTATATTTTTATTTCTCTCCGTGATTTGGTTCACATCTAAATTAGCCAACAATACCGAGATTATTGCCATTTTGAGTTCTGGAATTTCCTTTATGAGGTTTTTAAGGCCTTATTTAATTGGAGCAACAATTGTTTCAATTTTTGCACTCTTGATGGGTTTCTTTATTGTGCCAAAAGCCAGCGAAGGATTTAATAGTTTTAGGTATAAATATCTTAAAGGAAATGGAGCCAATAAAATGCGTCAAACTGCAGATGTCTATCGTCAAGTGAACGACAGCACCTTTATATATGTACAAAATTTCAATACAAACAGCCAAACAGCCTTTAATTTCACCTTAGAACAATTCAATAAAGACAATACCCTCAACCAGAAGATTGTTGCCAACAGAATCAAGTGGAATGAAAAAGACAGCACCTACACGTTGTTTAATTACACCACTCGAAAAGTAGGTATAGACAGCGACATCATTCAGACTTTTCCAAAAAAGGATACCACTTTTACGTTTGAATTGGAAGATCTAACCCCAACGGTCTACGTTGCAGAAACCTTGACTTTAGGAGATTTAAACAATTTCATAGAAAAAGAAAGAGCAAGAGGCTCTGGCAATATCAATACCTATTTGGTGGTTTTATACAAGAAATACAGCATTCCAGTTTCAGCCTTTATCCTTACCATTATCGCCGTTGCGGTTTCGGCTATGAAGCGAAGAGGAGGAATGGGAATGAACCTTGCCATCGGAATCGGACTCGCATTTGCCTTTGTTTTCTTCGATAAAATATTTGGAGTAATGGCCGAAAAGTCAAGTATTCCTCCACTTTTAGCTGTTTGGATTCCCAATATTGCATTCGGAATTCTAGCCATTTATCTGCTCAGAAATGCAAGGAGATAACAACCTCAAAAGCTACCTCAATCTTCATTTAATCGTTTTCATCTGGGGATTCACCGCCGTTTTGGGCGAGCTCATCACCATCCGGGAAGCCTCCTTGGTTTGGTACAGAATGCTCTTGGCTACAGGTTTTCTTTTGGTCTATCTCCTCATCACCAAAAAGAAATTACTCCTGCCACCAAAAGCGATCATGAAGCTCGTTTTCGTAGGCTTTCTCATTGCCATTCACTGGATATTTTTCTTCAAGGCCATCAATATTTCCAACGTTTCCATCACCTTGGCCATGTTTTCCGTGGGAGCTTTTTTCGCCTCCGTCCTCGAACCATTGTTTTATAAACGCAAAATGCTTTGGTACGAAGTCTTATTCGGACTCATCATCATCGCCGGACTTTTCATAATAATGCAAGTAGAAATCAAATACCTCGACGGAATTCTAGCCGCTCTATTTTCGGTATTCGTTGGCGTTTTATTCACGCTTTTCAACGGAAAACTAATCCAGCAACACGATTCCACCATCATCACCTTGTATGAGTTTTTTGCAGGTTTCCTCTTCGTTTCGGTTTACCTTCTTTTCGACGGAAAATTCACACCTGCCTTTTTTGAAGTTTCCACAAACGATTGGCTCCTCATCCTGCTTTTATCCTCGGTTTGCACGGCTTATGCCTTCACAGCATCGGTAAATGTCATGAAAAGACTTTCGCCCTACACCGTAATGCTCACCACTAATCTCGAACCCGTTTACGGCATTATTTTGGCCTATTTCATCATCGGCGAAGACGAAAAAATGAGCGTCCCGTTCTACATCGGTTCGGCAATTATCCTATTGACAGTCATCCTTAACGGCATCATCAAAAACAAATACAAAGCGAAAGAGTAGTTTTTTTAAGGAGCTATTCCCGCTTTCCATTCCAATCTTGCCCTTGAAAATGTTTTTTTCCAAGCCACAAAAGGAGCTTCCGTTGGTCGCTCTTTTCTGTCAGGAAAAAATACATTTTCAAGAGCAAGGATTTCCATTTCAAACACGAAGTGTTCATCGAACTCCTTTAAAAAACAAATAAAAACTTTGTGAGGTAATCGGGGCTATTCCCCGACTTTGTCTATAAAAACCTACGATATAATTGAATTCATCATCAAAACAAATACAACAAAAAACACAAACATTAACGCCATAAAAACAAAAAAAATCTTTCGTTCACGATATTAAATTTTATCTTTGTAGTCCGAACAAAATTAAAAAACGCACAAACCCTATGGAATATTTAGATTTTGAGCTTCCCATAAAAGAACTTGAAGACCAGTTAGACAAATGTCAGATCATCGGTCAGGAATCAAACGTAGATGTAACCAACACCTGCAAGCAAATCGAGAAAAAGCTAGAAGAAACCAAACGTAAAATATATAAAAACCTAACCGCTTGGCAACGTGTTCAGCTTTCACGCCATCCAAACCGTCCTTATACAATGGACCACGTTAGAGCTCTTTGTGGACAAACATTCCTAGAACTTTTTGGCGACAGAAACTTCAAAGACGACAAGGCTATGATTGGCGGATTAGGAAAAATAGGAGGACAATCCTTCATGATTGTAGGCCAACAAAAAGGATACAACACCAAGACACGTCAGTTCCGTAATTTCGGAATGGCAAACCCAGAAGGATATAGAAAAGCTTTACGTTTGATGAAAATGGCAGAGAAATTCAATATCCCAGTCGTAACCTTCATCGATACTCCGGGAGCCTATCCAGGATTGGAAGCCGAAGAAAGAGGACAAGGAGAAGCCATTGCCAGAAATATCATGGAAATGTGCCGTTTGAAAGTGCCGATCATCTGTGTGATCGTTGGTGAAGGAGCTTCAGGTGGAGCATTAGGAATTGGTGTTGGCGACAAAGTTTTGATGATGGAAAACACTTGGTACTCGGTAATTTCACCAGAATCTTGTTCATCCATCCTTTGGAAAAGCTGGGAATACAAAGAACAAGCAGCCGAAGCCTTGAAACTGACTTCGACTGATATGAAGAAACAAAAATTGGTTGACGATATTATTCCGGAACCACTTGGTGGGGCTCATTACGACAGGGAAACAACCTTCAAAACGGTTGAGCAATATATTACCAAAGCTTATAATGAGCTGAAAGATTTATCAACAGAAGAATTAGTGTTCCAAAGAATGGATAAATACAGCAAGATGGGCGAATTTAAAGAGTAAATCTTACAAAATTATCATTGTAACGCCTCGTCAACAACGGGGCGTTTTTTTTGAGTTATCAACACAAATCACACACTTATAAACATCCACTGGCTAACAACTAGAGGTTTACTCCTCTTTTAAATTTAGCTACATTCGCACTATGGAAAATCTCAGAAATATAAACCCAATCAAAGTAGATAAAACTACCATCATCAATCTTGAAAAAGGAAAACTTCCGCCACAGGCTTTAGACCTTGAGGAGGCAGTTCTTGGTGCAATGATGATTGATAAAAAAGGGGTTGACGAGGTTATCGATATCCTACAGCCCGACGCGTTTTATAAAGACGCCCACAAGCATATTTTTGAAGCTATCGTGCAGTTGTTCACAGATACACAGCCTATTGACTTGTTAACAGTTTCAGCACAGCTAAAAAAGAATGCAAAACTAGATTTGGCGGGAGGCGATTTCTATCTGATTCAACTGACTCAGAAAATCTCTTCTTCGGCCCATATTGAGTTCCATTCAAGGATTATTTTGCAGAAATTCATCCAACGAAGCTTGATTAAAATTTCATCTGAAATCATTGAAGAATCCTACGATGAAACGACCGACGTTTTTGATTTGCTGGACAAAGCCGAATCTAAATTATACGAAGTAACACAAGGAAACATCAAACGTAGTTCCGAAACGGCTCAAAGTTTGGTGATCCAAGCCAAGAAAAGAATCGAGGAAATTGCAGGAAAAGAAGGTTTGAGTGGAATTGCCACTGGTTTTGAGAAACTTGACAAGGTAACTTCTGGATGGCAACCAAGTGATTTGATTATTATTGCGGCTAGGCCCGGGATGGGCAAATGTTTAGGAAAAGGAACAAATGTTTTGATGTTTGACGGTTCTCTTAAAAAAGTAGAAGATATCACCACAAATGATTTGTTGATGGGAGATGATTCTACTCCAAGAAAAGTTCTCTCAATAGCAAGAGGTCGCGAAAAAATGTATTGGATTCATCAAAACAAAGGAATTTCATACAGGGTTAATGAAAGTCATATCTTATCATTAAAAAGAAGCAGAAATGAAGGTTCTCATAAAAAAGGCGATGTTTTAAATATTAATGTAAAGGAGTATTTAGAAAAATCAGATAAATTTAAATCCAATTATAAAGGATATAAAGTAGCTGTTGAATTTGATAGCAAAGAACTTCCTTTAGAACCTTATTACTTGGGACTTTGGCTTGGCGATGGTCATTCATACAGTCAAAGAATTACAAATATTGATGAAGAAATCATTCATTATTTAAACGATTATGCAACACGTTTAGAAAGCGAATTGGTAGTTTATGAACAAGAAAACAAAACAAACGGTTTTTCAATTATAAATAGAAATAAATTTACTTCAGAAGAATTTAATACATGTATTCAATCAGAATTAAGAAGTTTGAATCTATTGCAAAACAAACATATTCCGAATCAATATCTAATAAATTCTACTGAAAATAGATTGCAATTATTGGCAGGAATTATTGATTCTGATGGATATTATACAGATGAATTTAATTGCTTCGAGATTGTTCAAAAAAATGAAAAGCTGTTAAATCAAATTAAATTCCTTTGTGATAGTCTCGGTTTTAGAACATCTGTAAGAAAGAAAAAAACGACTATAAAATCAACAGGTTTTGAGGGAGAGGCTTTCCGTTTGAGAATATTCGGAAATTTGAATAGTATTCCAACAAAAATAGAGCGAAAAAAAGCCAGAGAACGAATAGCGAAAGCCGATTGGAAAGTTACTGGAATTAAAGTCGAGCCTGATAAAGAGGATGATTATTATGGTTTCGAAATAGACGGTAATAGATTATTTCTGTTAGAAGATATGACGGTTACCCATAATACAGCTTTCGTACTTTCGATGGCTCGAAACATTGCCATAGATTTTGGTCATCCGGTAGCTTTATTTTCGCTGGAGATGTCTTCCGTTCAGCTGATTACTCGTTTGATTTCATCGGAAACAGGTTTGTCTTCGGAGAAATTGAGAACTGGAAAATTAGAAAAACATGAATGGGAACAGCTAAGCATCAAGGTAAAAAATCTTGAAAAAGCACCATTATATATTGATGATACACCATCGTTATCCATTTTCGATTTAAGGGCAAAAGCACGTCGTCTTTCGTCCCAACACGGAATCAAGATGATTATTGTCGATTACCTTCAATTGATGACAGCCGGTGGAAACGGAAAAGGAGGAGGAAACCGTGAACAGGAAATTTCCACCATTTCCCGAAACTTGAAGGCTTTGGCAAAAGAACTTGGCGTTCCGGTTATTGCACTTTCGCAATTGTCTCGTGCGGTTGAAACCCGTGGATCGAGCAAAAGACCTTTGCTGTCGGATCTTCGTGAATCGGGAGCGATTGAGCAGGATGCCGATATCGTTTCGTTTATCTACCGTCCTGAATATTACAAAATTGATGAGTGGGATGATGATGAACATTCGCCAACCGAAGGTCAGGCCGAATTTATCATCGCCAAACACAGGAATGGTAGTTTGGAGAACATCCGTCTGAAATTTATCGGAAATCTTGGTAAATTCGACAACCTTGAAAATTATGGAGAAGGTTATGACGATTTGCCATCCAAAATGAATCTTGACGATAATCCATTTATCACACCAAAAAATCTTCCTTCAGCAAACGAAGCTTTCGGAAGCAATTTGAATAATTTTGATGATGATAGTGATGTTCCTTTTTAAAATTATTTGAATGAAAAAACTATTAGTAATCATTGGTATTTTATTTTCATTAAACGTATTTGCATGTTTAAATGGAGAAACAAAGGTTTTAACTAATGGTTTGGCTTTATATGAAGATTATGAGGGAATAATTCCTAGAGGTCATGAATTTTTTACTATTGAATTTGATAAGGTATTCAAGCAATTGGACAGCCTTTACAACAAAACTAAAAAGATAGAATATTTATCGGATAAAGGCTATGTCCTAGTAATTCAAGGAAAATATCAAGAAGCATTAAACTTGTATTTAGATATTGAGAAGACTCATCCTAATAGATATTCTACCGCTTCAAATCTTGGAACTATTTATGAACTTTTGGGTGATAATACAAATGCTCTAAAATGGATTAAAAAATCAGTTGCTATAAGTCCAGATTCTCACAACGGCTCTGAATGGTTGCATATTAAAATTCTAGAAGCAAAGATTAATCCCAATACTATTTCAAGTGAGTTTTTTACTAAAACAAGCTTTGGAAATTTTGATATGCCTGTTTCAGAGTTAAGTGCTAATCAAACTGAAAAATTAATCAAATCCATCTATTATCAGCTCAATGAAAGGATGAGTTTTATAAAGTCTGAAGATTCAATAATTGGACTTCTGCTTTTTGAACTAGGAAACCTTGCAATGTTGGAATCAAACTTTAAGGATGCAAATGAAATTTTCAAGATTGCAAAAGATTATGGATATGAATCAAGCTTGCTAGAAAAGCGGATTAGTTTTACAAACGGGTTTTTGTTTGCTAAGGCAATTAATTATACAACTCCAAACAATTATATAGAGGTAATTAATTATGAAAAAACAGCTTTGTTAATTCTATCAATTTTAATAGCGTTGATTGGACTTTATTTCTTGATTAAAAAGTTAAAAGCATAAAAAAACCTTCAAATCACTTTGAAGGTTTCTCTTTTTAATAGATATTCTTATTTCGAATTATAAGCAGAAATCGCCTCTTTCAAGATTTCAACACTGCGAATCAAGTCTTCCTTTTTAAGAACATAAGCAATTCTAACTTCATTCAAGCCCACACCAGGAGTAGAGTAGAATCCTGCAGCTGGAGCAACCATAACAGTTTCGCCGTTCAAGTCATACGACTCCAAAAGCCATTGTGCAAATTTGTCGGCATTGTCAATTGGCAATTGTGCAATACAATAGAAAGCACCTTTAGGATTGGCCACTTTTACACCTTCGATCTTGTTCAATTCTGCAATCAAAGTATCACGGCGGTCTCTGTATTCCGTGATCACTTCGTCGAAATAGCTTTGCGGCGTTTCAAGTGCAGCTTCGCTTGCGATTTGAGCAAATGTTGGCGGACTCAATCTCGCTTGGGCAAATTTCATTGCAGTTGCCATCACTTCCTTGTTTTTTGAAACGATGCATCCAATTCTTGCACCACACATGCTGTAGCGTTTGGAAACCGAATCAATCATAATGGCGTTTTCTTCAATTCCAGGAATGTTCATTACAGAATAATGGATGTCGCCATCATACGTAAATTCGCGATACACTTCATCGGCAATCAAAAACAAATCGTGTTTCTTTACCAATTCTGCCAATTGCATCATTTCTTCCTTAGAATACAGATATCCTGTTGGATTTCCTGGATTGCATATTAGAATTGCCTTGGTTTTTGGTGAGATCAGTTTCTCAAAATCAGCAATTGGAGGCAAAGCAAAACCTGTTTCGATGGTAGAAATTACAGGAACCACTTTCACTCCAGAAGCAGTAGAAAATCCGTTGTAATTGGCATAAAATGGTTCTGGAATAATGATTTCGTCATCTGTATCCATCGTGCTTCCCATAGCAAAAAGCAACGCTTCAGATCCACCAGTTGTGATGATGATATCGGCAACATCAATTGGAAGTCCGTGGTTGATGTAATATTGTGACAATTTTGTTCTATAGCTTTCGAATCCAGCAGAATGACTGTATTCCAATACTTTGATGTCAACGTTCTTGATAGCATTCATAGCCACTTCCGGCGTCTTGATATCCGGCTGACCAATGTTCAAATGATAGACCTTATGGCCTTTTTTCTTTGCAATTTCTGAATACGGAACCAATTTTCTGATTGGCGATTCCGGCATCTGTTTTCCCTTATTTGAAATTTTTGGCATGATTGAATTTTTAGTGGTGCAAATTTGCAATTTTTTTTATTGAGTGCCAATTCTTTATCTTGATAAATTATCAATTTATTGGTGTTTATTTTTTATTTTTATTAAAAATTATTGCAAATGAAATTTTTAACTCAACTATTGTGTTTTTTACTTTGCAGTCCATTACTTTTTGGGCAAGGCGGTTTTCAATTTACCACTCATCATAAAAAAGTAAGCATCCCTTTTCAATTGATCAATAATCTGATGATAGTTCCTGTGATGGTAAATGGAGTGGAGCTCAATTTTCTGTTGGATACGGGAGTCGAAGAAACAATCCTGTTTAGTTTGGAAGATAAAGAAGAGGTGAAGCTTTTTAACATCCAAAAGATAAAATTAAGAGGGCTGGGCGATCAATCTTCGACTGAAGCATTGAGGTCTTCTCGGAACACCTTGACACTTTCCGGCTTAAAATCAATGAATCACGAGATACTTATCGTGCTCGATCAAGATTTTAATTTTTCCTCCAGTCTTGGTATTCCTGTTAATGGCATTTTAGGCTCGCATTTCTTCAAAAAAAATCTGATAGAAATTGATTATAACAAGAAGATAATAGTAGTTTATAATGAAAATAAAATCAATAAAGAAAAGCTCTTTTCAAAATATAAAGCATTTGATATTACCATAGAAAATGGCAAACCCTATCTTAAAACTTTTGCAACAATTGATGAAAATGTTATTGAGGCAAAATGTCTCATCGATACAGGAAACAGTGATCCGGTCTGGCTTTTTGAAAACAAATCGAGGAATATTAATATTCCCGATAAAAACTTTGAAGATTTTTTAGGACGAGGGTTTAACGGCGATATTCATGGAAAGAGAGCTAGGATTGAAGAATTTGCAATTGGGGAATTTGAATTTAAAAAACCAATTTGCTCGTTCCCCGATTCGGTTGCCCTTAAAAATGTAAGAATGATTAAAGATAGGTCAGGCTCTGTTGGAGGGGAACTGCTCAACCGTTTCAAAGTTATTTTCGATTATCAAAAGGGAAAATTGTACCTCAGGAAAGGACACGATTATAACCGTCCGTTTTCCTATAATGTAACGGGAATCAACATTCATCATATTGGTTTGCAATGGGTTCCCGAAACTGAAATTTTTAGGACTGAATTGAGTATGAGTTCAAATGATGTTGTATATGATCAAGGAAGGAGGACATCGGAGTTCAAATATAATTTCAAATTAAAACCTGTTTATGAAATTTACAGTATCAGGAAGAATTCCTTGGCCGAAAAAGCGGGATTGCTAGAAGGAGATGTTATTGTTTCAATCAACAGCAAATCGGCCTACAGGTTGTCTTTGCAGGAAATGAATATTTTGTTGAAATCTGATTTGGGCAAATATGTTTCAATCAAGGTAAACCGAAACAATCAGGAACTTTCCTTCCGATTCAGGTTGGAGGAATTGCTCTGACATATTGAACATTACACTTGGCAGGCTTTTTTTTTATGTTTACATTTGCCGACACAACTACACAACACAATTTATGAGTTCTGATACCAGCAAAAGATATGCACTTCGTGGTGTTTCTGCTTCAAAAGAAGACGTTCACAACGCCATCAAAAACATTGATAAAGGTTTATTTCCTAAAGCTTTCTGCAAGATTGTTCCCGATTATCTAACCAACGATGAAGATTTCTGCATCATTATGCATGCCGATGGAGCCGGAACAAAATCGTCATTGGCGTATATGTACTGGAAAGAAACCGGCGATATTTCGGTGTGGAAAGGGATTTCGCAAGATGCCTTAATCATGAACATCGATGACTTGTTATGTGTTGGTGCAACCGATAATATCTTGCTTTCATCAACTATTGGAAGAAATAAAAATTTAATTCCATCCGAAGTTATTTCGGCTATCATCAATGGAACCGAGGAATTAATTAGCGAATTAAAAACCTTTGGTGTAACGATCCATTCAACAGGTGGCGAAACGGCCGATGTTGGTGATGTAGTTAGAACCATAATAGTAGATTCAACCGTTACGGCTAGAATGAAACGCAGTGATGTGGTGGATAACGCCAATATTCAAGATGGAGATGTGATTGTGGGCCTGGCTTCTTTTGGTCAGGCAACTTATGAAAAAAGCTATAACGGAGGAATGGGAAGCAACGGTTTGACCTCTGCACGTCATGATGTTTTTGAGAAATACCTTGCTACCAAATATCCAGAAAGTTTTGATTCGGCTGTTCCTGAAGATTTAATTTATTCTGGCCAAGTGAAATTGACGGATGCTGTTGAAGGTTCTCCGATTGATGCTGGAAAATTGGTGCTTTCGCCAACCAGAACCTATGCTCCAATCATTAAAAAGATTTTAGATAAATATACCCCAAAAGACATTCACGGAATGGTGCATTGCAGTGGTGGAGCCCAAACAAAGGTGCTTCATTTTGTTGATAATGTGCATGTAATTAAGGATAATTTATTTCCTATTCCGCCGCTTTTTAAATTGATCCAAGAGCAATCTAAAACCGATTGGAAAGAGATGTACCAAGTGTTCAATTGTGGTCACAGAATGGAATTGTATGTTCCAGAAAACATTGCCCAAGATATTATCGAAATTTCAAAATCATTTAATGTTGATGCACAGATTGTAGGTAGAGTAGAAGCTTCCGAGTCGAAGAAACTGACAATTGAAAGTGAGTTTGGCGTTTTTGAATATTAATTTCTAAACCTAAAGTTTATGTACGAATTACTTTTTTGGAAATACGAAGACGGTGTTTATTTGAACCATCAGGAAGTATATGAAGCTTTGGATGAAGATCAGGTGGTTGAAGGTTTGGAGAAACTTCCAACGGAGGTTATTTTGAACAGAATCAATTCGGTATTTTCAAAATGGGAACGTGTGGATGAAAACAGTTGGAAAAATAACGATGGTCCGGGTGCATTTTGCGTAAAGACTACTCCAAATAGCGTAAAGATTGAATGTTATGGAACTCAAGGTTCTGCAATGGACAAGCTCGTGGATATTATGGACGAATATAAATGTCCGTTGTATGATCCGCAAGTTCCTGAACGTTATGATGAAATGAGCGAGAAGTAATTATTTTTTATTGCTAGAAAATGGACGCTATTTTATCTGATGACCTTACCCTTGAAGATGATTTTGTTTTACTTCGACCATTAGTGGAAATTGATATCGAAAACTTACTACATTTTTCCATCAACGAACCTGACCTTTGGTTGTATTCGTTGGTTCGTGCAAATGGAAAAGAAAACCTCGAAAATTACATACAGATTACCTTGAAGGCGAAAGCGAACAAGACCGAATTTCCGTTTATCGTCTTTGATAAAATTAGTGGAAAATATGCAGGAAGCACTCGCTTTTATGACATCAATCTTCCTTTTAAAACGTTGCAATTAGGCTATACTTGGTATGGAAAAGAATTTCAAGGAACCAAGCTGAACAAGCATTGCAAATATCTTTTGCTGGAATTTGCCTTCGAAAAATTGCAGATGGAACGTGTGGAATTTCGTGCCGACAACAACAACCAACGTAGCATTAATGCGATGAAGAGCATTGGTTGCAAGGTGGATGGGATTTTGAGAAACAATATGCCAACGGCGGAGGGTTTGAGAAGAGACAGCATTGTTTTGAGTATCTTGAAAGAAGAGTGGTTTGAAAGTGTAAAAGAAAACTTGAAAGCAAAACTTTAGGTTCCTGTTGGAAATGTTTCCAAAATGCGATTTGATTTCCCCATAGCCCTGACTGGAGGGAAAATCCTTTTGTTTTTTTCTTTAAAAAACAAAAAGACCTGTCTGCCGACAGGCAGGTTTGGAAGGAAGGCAGGAACATGGATTCCTTTATAACCAAGCTCCCGAAGCTTCGGGATTGCTCCTAATTATAAGACTGAAAAGTGTAACTTTGCGGAAATAAATATACAAGATGAAAATAAATCTGAAAAACGGGATTGATAAGTTGCTTTTCGGGATGAAGCAAAATGATGTGATTGCTCTATATGGCAAGCCAACGAAGCAATATAAGGACGAGGATGAGAATGTGGTGTTTTTGTTTAATGAACCAAAACTGCGTCTGACATTTTATATGGAGGAGGATTTCAAACTGGGATACATCATTGGTTCGGATGCTGATTTGGAGGTTTTGGAAACCAAGGTGATGGGAAGAGAAATTGCCGATGTAAAGAAGGATTTGGTTGCCAAAGGCTTGACAAAATGGACAGAGGAGGAGTTTGACACTTTTGAGAATTCATTCAATGAAGACAATTGGATGATCCTGCAGTCGGAATTTGGGCATGTAGTGAAGGTTGAAGTTGGTGCAATCATCAATGACAAGGATGAGTTTGATTGGAAATTCAAGAAGTAGCTTACATAAAAAACTCCCGAAGCGATTCGGGAGTTTGAATTTTATGTCCGATTTGTAAATTATCGAAGCTGATTGTTGAATTCTTTTATTAATTTCAAAGTGCTCTTGTCTTCAGAGAAAACAGTATTCAATCCTTGTGGTTCCTGAGGAGGATCGGCTGTGAAAGCGTCGCCTGCATTCCATTTCCCGGTTTTGTTGACGGCTTTTCCTTCGCCACCAAATCCCCAGAAGTTCAATCCAGCCAAGGCTTCTTTGTTTTTATGGCTTTGTAGAACGCGTTTGAACAATGATTCATAAAAAACATTACGGCTTTCGACTGATGCTTCAGGAAAAAGACCTTCGTGTGTTCTTGGCAATCCAAATTCCTCAATAACGATTGGTCGGTTCATGTTTTTTGCAACAGCAATATGTTCGTCAATGTATTTTTCTGCATTTATCAAGGCAACTTGTAAAGTGCTTTTTTCCTCTTCGGCCTTGAACCATCCCCAGTTTTTTGGCCAGATGTGCATCGTTAAATAATCGATATTTTTATTCTGATGAGTTCTTTCAAAAGTGTCTAAATCATCATTTGAACCTGCTTTTCCTTCTGAACCTGTCGAGATCAAGTGGTTTTTATCTAAAGAATCAATCAAATCGACAACATTATTTAGCCAATTTGTAAAGGATTTTTCATTTTCTCTTGTAAAAACCCTAGGTTCGTTGGCTACTTGCCAAGACATAATCGCTGTATCTTCGGTGTATTTTTTGTTTGTGTATGCATTTTTTCTACCCAAAATGAATTTGATGTGTTTTTCAAAACCAATCATGCAAGGCTCACACTCGTGGAATTTACTCGTGTATTCCATAAATTGAGGCCAAGTATTGCCATTTAAATTTGGATTTGGGATTTTACCACGACCGTTCCATTCCAAATATTGCGACATACCGCCTGACCATTCCCAGTTGTTGTTCAGGTATAGAACGGCATGGATATTTCTTTTTCCCATTTCTGACATAAAGAAATCTAGTCCGTCCAGCAATGCTTCGTCGTATTTTCCTTGTTCGGTTTGTAGGGCAGGGGTAACGGTATAATCATAGGTTCCACCTTCGGCACCAACTAAAACCCTCAAGTTGTCGATTCCATTTTCTTTCATCAAATCTAGTTCACGAAGAAGCCTTTTTCGATCGCCATATTTTTCAGAACCCAACAAGGCTCCATACCAATAGTTGGCTCCAACGTAGGAGTAAGGTTTTCCGTCCTTGATGAATTGTGTTCCTTTGACAGTAATGAACGATTGTTTTTGAGCATTGCAAGAAATCATAGACAAACAAAAAATAACTACTAGCAGTGTTGATATTGTATTCTTCATATTTATTGAGGTAATTGATACATATTTGGTAAAGTATTGATCAGCGTTGCTTTGGGTTTAGCTACAAAGCTAGTAAAATCTGAAGCATTTGAAGCCGATGTTGTCGGAACATAATAGCCGTCGTTGTTGTTGTTCCAAAACATTACAAAGGCAATTTCCACCTCATTTGCCGTAAGTGCGGTATATAAATGATTGGAAAACCATCCTGTTATAGGCGAATTAGATGCCATTACCCGATAGCCGGTTTCCGTCAAGGCTGCAATTTTGACTTTGCTTTTTGCCAAATCAGAAACAATTTTAAGTTTTGTATTGGCTCTATCAGCTCCTGCCTGACCTTGATTGTCGAAATCGCCATAGTTGTCCATCCCGATTACATCTACATACTCATCACCTGGATAACGGCTCAAGAAAGCAGCCGAAGTGGTATACGAATTATCAGGAGCAAAAGAATATAGAATGTTGTGGATTCCTTTCGTGTTCTTTAAATAATCGACTGTAAATCGGAATACTGTTTTGTATTCGTCAGGCGAACAAAAAGTAGCTCCCCACCAAAACCAGCTTCCGTCAAATTCGTGAAAAGGGCGAAAGATGACGGGAATAAGTTTTCCGTTATTGTCTTTTAAATTGCCAATTACATCAGCAACTTTATCTAATTTTGATTTAAACCACTGATGGTTTTCACCACCAGGCAAGATACTTTTAAAGCCAGTTGCTTTTTCATCAGCCGTCATATCGGCGGCATAAAAAGTTTCCTCGTGATTGGGTTCTCTCAAATGCCAAGAAAAAATGTTGATCATGCCTTTACTATAGGCTTCCTTTACATCATCGGTAATGATAATCTCCTGTTGATAAAACCAGTTGCTGGCTTCTCCATTATTATTTTTATCGGTGATGAACATAAAGTCGGAACCCAAAAGGGCAGGGTCGTGGCTGGTAGTTTTTTTAATATCTGAATCGCCAGAAATATTATTATAAAAACTGTTGAATGCATCCTGTTGTCCGATTGCAAACTTAATCTTCGACATTTTTTTAAGGTTGTAGAAAAGAGCCACCGTTTCGGCAGTTGCGTTTTTATCTACCATAAAAGTGGTTACATTATCTTTGGTGAGAACATCTTCTTCAACAGGATTTGTTATAGGTCCAGTATTTGTTTTTGTGTCATCACTTGAAGAACAACTTGCAATCAGTAAGATAAGACAAATCATCCCAATATTTAAATAGGTTTTTTTCATAGTGTTTTAGATTTTATTTGTATTCGGAAATGAATACAAAAAACTAATCGGCAATCCTTTTCATGACTTCCATGCAGGCCCTTCCGTTGTGGTAGGGACATTTCCAGAAACCGGCAAAATCCTTTTCAATTCTTGAATAATCGGCATTCACTCCCCAAAACCATTCGCCATTTTCGTGGTCGATAATGTGTTTTTTAGTGAACTCCCAGTTTTCAATAGCCGTGTCGAGATAGGTTTCATCTCCAGTTATTTGCCAGGCATTTACAAATCCAATAAGCAATTCAGCTTGAGGCCACCAATGTTTTTCGGCTATCATTTCGTTGGTATGTGGGTCGAATTCATACCATAGACCGCCATCATTATCAAGACCTTCTCTAGTAACGTCAGTCATTTGGATGGCATGTTGCTTATATTTTTCAATCAGATTTTCATCTTTAGTACTTTCAGCACATTGCAACAGCAACCAAGCCGCTTCAATATCATGACCATAAGAAATAACATCTGGTTTTTCAATCCAATTCTCATCAAAAAACAATCTTAAATGTCCAGTTTCGGTATTGATGAAGTGCTTGTCGATGGTTTCCAATAATTCAACGATGGTTTTGCGTAACGTTTCATCTTTCCAAACCATGTAAAGATTGGCATAGGCTTCCACGATGTGCAAATGGGTGTTCATTGTCTTCTTTTCATTGGCATCTTTATCACTGAGGCGTAAATCTTCAATGGGTTGCCAATCTCTTGTAAAAGCTTCAAAATAACCTTTGTTTATTGGGTCAAAACTAAATTCTTCTATTTTTCTATAAAGATTTATAGCAATTTCTAATGCTTTTTCGTCTTTAGAAATAGCGAAATATTCCGTCATTCCATAAATAACAAAGGCAATGGCATAGATTTGATTTTTAGTGTCTTTGGGAGAACCGTCGGCATTCAAACTCCAAAAGATGCCACCGTTTTCCTTGTCATAAAAATAATCTGCCAAATAATTAAAAGCCCTTTTGGCCGTATTGAATATTTCTTGATGATCTTCTATCTGATAAGCTGCAGAAAAGGTCCAAAGGATTCGTGCATTCAACACAGCACCTTTTTCAGATTCGTAATTTTTTTGATTATTGAAATCAATCTGGCCAATGAATCCGCCTCGTTTTAAATCATAGGAAAAATTCATCCAATAACACAAGATGTTGTGGAGTTCGCCCTTGATTTCTTTTTTGAATAAAATTGCTTTGATTGGCGTTGACATATTTTAACTATTAAAGTTGCTTATTGTTATCTACTTGTTTGATGATTGTATTTACAGAACCAGCAGAAGTAAAGGTGTCCTGTGGAGCATTCATCACATAATCAATCAATTTTTCTACAGAAGAAACCGCCACATGCATTCTAGTATCAGAAGAAGCATAATAAATGAAAACCGTTCCGTCTTCATCTTCAATCCATCCGTTTGTAAACAATACATTTGAAACATCGCCAACTCTTTCCTCATTTTCTGGAGCCAAAAAGTGTCCAGCAGGAACGTGTGTCACTTTAGAAATATCATGCAAATCCGTCATAAACATGTAGCAGGTGTAGCGCAATCCTGCAGCCGTGTTTCGAACTCCGTGGGCCAAATGCAACCAACCTTTTTCGGTTTTGATTGGAGCTGGACCAAGTCCGTTTTTCAATTCATAAATGGTGTGATATACTTTTCCGAAGATGATTTTTTCCTCATTTACAACGGGATTGTTCATGTTATCAATGTAACCAAGACCAATTCCTCCGCCATTTCCGACATCGATAAACCCATCTTGAGGACGCGTGTAAAGTGCATATTTTCCATCAACAAATTCAGGATGCAAAACTACATTTCTTTGTTGTCCTGTATTGGAGATCAAATCAGGCAATCTTTCCCAATTGATCAAATCTTTTGTTCTCACGATTCCTGCATTGGCAATAGCCGAACTTGTATCGCCTTTTGGTGCTTTGGGATCTTTTCTTTCGGTACAGAAAATACCGTAGATCCAGCCGTCTTCGTGCTGCACCAAACGCATGTCGTAAACGTTGGTATCAGGTTCTTCTGTTTGCGGAATCAGACAGGGCTTTTCCCAGAATTTGAAATTGTCAACTCCGTTTGGGCTTTCTGCAATAGCAAAAAATGATTTCCTGTCGACACCTTCCACACGAACGGCAAGGATGTATTTTCCGTTCCATTTCATCGCACCAGCATTGAAAGCGGCGTTGATAGCGATTCTTTCCTGAAGAAACGGATTTGTTTTTTCATTAAAATCAAAACGCCATTCCAGCGGAGTATGAGCGGCCGTCACAACCGGATTGATGTAACGGTTGTAGATTCCGTTTCCAGCTACAGGTTTTGGTTCATTTTTTTGCTCAATCAAAAGTTGGTGTTCTTTCTCAAGTGCATTTTTTCTTTCTTGAAATACTGTTGTCATTTGTATTGTCGTCATAAAGCGTAAGTTCTAATCGGGTATTAATTTGTTAAGTTTCTTTTATTTTCGAGGTCTTGTTCAATGGTTTGTAGTTTTTCTTCCGTCAACGGATAAAAAAGTATGAATACTACGGAAACTACCGCTGCAATGGCTGGAAGTATGCTCAGCATCATAGTAATTCCGTTTTGGGTAACAGCATTTTGTTCGATATTGGCTTGGAAACCATAATAGCCCAAAAGCCATCCCGTTGCAGCACCACCGATTGTCCATCCTAATTTTTGCGACATGGATGAAGCAGAAAACACCAATCCAGTTGCTCTTCGGCCTTGTTTCCACTCCGAATAATCAGCACTATCGGCATACATCGACCAGATTAACGGGAAGATACATCCTGCACAAATACTGATTAATACTTGGAAAAGCATAATCAAAAGCACATCTTCTTTTCCGAAGAAATAGAAAATAACACTCAAGATTGCCGCCATTGCCATAGCTCCAAAAAAAGTTTTCTTTTTACCAATTCTGTTGGCAATTGGAGTGGCGATGATTACTCCGATGATATTTGCCGCCTGACCCAAAACTAAATAAATAGAAGTTGGCGTCATGGCAAAATTTTCTCCAAAAAGGTCGAAGCTGTAGTTTGCAGCACTGCTCACGTAATATTTAAAATAGTAAACAGCAGCACCGTCACGGATGGAATTGAAAATCAAGGCACCAACTCCAGCACCAAGTAAAATCCACCACGGTTTATTTTTCCAGAGGTCATTCAAGTCTTCCTTCAAGTTTGATTCTTCATCAGCAATTGGTTTTACCCGTTCTTTCGTAAGCCAGAAACATCCCCAGAAAAAGGCTGTTGTGATAATTCCGAAGACGATTATCGTATAGAACCATCCTTCTTTTGAATTTAGGTTTCCGCCGAAATATAAAACCAGAGGCTCCAACAACCACAAGGCTAGCAAGCTTCCGCCAAAGGCAAAAACCATACGGTAGGAGGAAAGTGTGGTTCTTTCTTTCCTGTCGGATGACATAACGCCAAGTAAAGAAGCATAAGGAACGTTGATTAATGAATACACCATCATCATCAAGGAATAGGTGATATAGGCATAGATGATTTTTCCTTTTTCATCAAAATCAGGTGTATAGAACGTCATGATTCCGATTACGGCAAATGGAATGGCAACCCAGAACAAATAAGGTCTGAATTTTCCCCACTTGGTTCGTGTTCTGTCGGCAATAATTCCAACAATCGGGTCAAAGCATGAATCCCAAATTCGGGTGATCAAAAACATAGTTCCTACAACGGCTGGAGCCAATCCGAATACATCGGTATAGAAAAACATCAGGTACATACTGAATATTTTCCAAAACATTGAGGAAGCGGCATCTCCCAGTCCGTAGCCTGCTTTTTCTTTCCAGCTGATTTTGTCTTGCATGCGTTTATTTTTTTGTTAAGGTTGGTTTTGGTTTATTTTTTATACAGTTTTTCCTTTGCTATATCTTTTTCAAAAAGGATTTTATCGAGATTGTAAAAGTCTAAAAAATCTTTTGAAGTTGGATGATCTTTATAGGGAGCATAATAGTGCATTTTTTGTTCCTTTTCCTGCCAACCGTGGTTTCTCCATAAAAGCACATAGGAAATTTTATAGCCGCCCATCGCTTTCATTAAGGTGTCTGTCCACCATTTTGAGTAGGGAATTTGCTCGTATCCTGTTTCGGCGAAAGCCATCATCTTGTTTTGCTCTTTCGCAACCTGATCCATAATGCCGAATTGTCTTTGGCAATTTTCTACAAATGAATTGCTGGTTTGAGGATCGTCGTATTGGTATTTGTCGAAGCTTAAGACATCTGCATAATCGCTTCCCGGATAATATTCTAAAAATTCTTCCCTTGATTTAAAATCGGCAGTATTGTAAACATAAATCAAATTATGCACTCCTTTTTCTTGAAAATAATTCAGGGTAAATTTCCATAAAGTTGTAAATTCTTGAGGTGTTCCGTTGTTTTTGCACCACCAGAACCAGTTTCCTGTAAGTTCATGATACGGACGATAAAGGATTGGAATTGCCTTTCCTTTTTCGTCTTTTAACGAAAGCAAGAAAGTAACCGCTTCGTCCAGCCAAAGTTTGTATTTTTCATGACTGACACCACCTGGCAAAGCCGAAGCTATAGATTTTGGAGTGATGTCCCAGGAATCCTTGTCGTTCAGAGGATTATTTATGTGCCAGCTGATGGTATTGATACCGCCACGTTTGTGGACTTCCTTGATGTACAGTTGCATTTTTTCAAACGGAACGCCGTCGATGTTTTTTGGAGATTTTTTTTCCAATCCGCCAATATCCCAACCGTAAACTGCGGGAAAATCGCCTGCGACATCTTTCACATCACTTCTTCCATCTTCGTATTTCCAATTCACACCATAAGCCAAATCGTCCTGATGACCAAACATGATTCCCTTGTTGGTTAATTTTATCAGGTTCTGGTATAGGATTTTGGTTTCGGGTGTTGCATTTTTATCAGCAAGCTTTACTTCTTTTTGATGAATCTGTGCTTTTGATGAACACGAAACGCCAATCGAGGCATATATACAAAGGAAAAGAATAAATTTCTGCATGAAGTTGTTTTTTGATTTTGAAGCTAAATTACTGTTTAAAAGGCAGTTTTGAATCAAATATTAATAAAGAAAAAAGGAATATTTTTCTATTATTTTTTAGCAAAATTTAAATATTCGATACTTTAAAGGCGATTAATGTTTATTCTAAATATTATTTTTGAGAATTCAATAATTCAACATTTCAAAGATAATTGGAAGCCTATCTTTGAATTAATATTATTTTATCAATTATATATCATATTATTGCAAACAAATTTACACTCATGAGCAACCTTAAAAATTTTTACAGAGAAATAGCCCCGCTTTCCTCGGGAGATAGTTTTTTAGTTTTTGATAGAATCAAGGACAGTTTTGATTTTCCGGTGCATTATCATCCTGAATTTGAGATCAATTTTATCTTGAATGGAAAAGGAGTGAAAAGGGTTGTGGGTGATAATATTGAAGAAATTGATGATGTTGAGCTTGTTCTTGTTGGGCCAAATTTATACCACGGATGGGAATTGAACAAATGCACCAGCAAGCAAATCCATGAGATAACTATCCAGTTTCACAACGATTTGTTTCATGATTCGTTTTTGTCGAGAAGAATCATGACGCCTATAAAAGATATGTTCAACCGATCGATCCATGGCATTTTGTTCTCCAAGAAAGTGGCACAGGAATTAACCCCAAGGTTGGTGAAAATTTCCAAACTTGACGGAATGGATTATTTCCTTGAAATTATTTCCATTCTATATGATCTGGCCAATTCCAGGAACCAAAGATTGCTCTCTACTTTTACGGTAGATTATGACACTTTTGACGATTATGACAAGATGAAACTTGTTTATGAATACGTTCAGAAGAACTTTTCTGAAAAAATAACATTAGACGACGTGTCAAATGTGGCAAGCATGAGTAGTATTTCCTTCAATAGATTCATAAAAAAACGCACAGGAAAGACATTTGTAAATTATCTGAATGATATCCGAATTGGATATGCCGCCAGATGGTTGGTAGAAAAGGATTTAAGTATTTCTGAAATCGCCTTCAAGTCGGGCTTCAATAATATCGCGAATTTCAATCGAAATTTCAAGACTATAAAAAAATGTACTCCAAGCGAATACCGAGAAGATTTTTCTGGTCTGAAAAGAATCTTGTAAAGACGTTCTAATAATTTAAAAATTAAAGCAATACCCCACGAAAACGTTTTAATTACAAGATATTATCAATTATAAAATTTCTATTATCGCAATTTTAGCAGCTATAATTTAAGGATACTTTAATTATAGGATGCTATAATTGTATATTTCTGATACGCAATCGTTATAAAGTAAAAATATTATCATTAAATGATATAATACTATTAATTTGATGTTAAGCTGTGTTATAGATTTGTTAAATATAAATCATGGCTTACTCAAACTTCAAAAATCTACTGATTTGTATCTAAAAGAATTAACTAACTTTTTATTTAACTAACCATTATTATGAAAAAATTATTGTTTCATTTACTTCATTGGAAAGTCGGACAGCGTTCGGTTTCGTTAATGTTGTTTTTATTACTCTGCAGTAATATTATTATTGCTCAAACAAAGGTGGAAGGTGTTGTTTCGGATCAAAACGGACTGACGCTTCCGGGTGTTACTGTTTCGGTTGTTGGCGGAGAAAATGTTGTAACTACAGATCTTGATGGAGTTTACAGTATCGATGCACCATCAAACGGTACACTTTCTTTTAGTTTCATTGGTTTTACCTCGCAAAATGTTGCTATCAACGGTAAAACGAAACTAAATGTGGTAATGAAGGAAAATGTTGAGGATTTGAATGAAGTTGTCGTTATTGGATATGGAACTCAAAAAAGAGGCGATGTAAATTCGGCTATTTCTTCTATCAAGGCTTCTGATATCGAAAATCTAAAGCAAACCAATATCGACCAAATGCTTCAAGGTAAAGCGGCCGGGGTTACTGTAACCAATAATTCAGGACAACCGGGCTCTGCGGTATCTATAAAAATAAGGGGTACAACTTCAATATCAGGAACAAACGAGCCACTTTATATTATTGATGGTGTTCCGGTTTCTGGCGATGCAACGGGAAGAGCTACAAGCGGAAGACCAATTTCAGGTAGTGATTTTTCTGCTAATGGTGGCGCTGGTAATAATGCAGTTAGTCCATTATCAATGATCAATCCAAATGATATTGAATCTATGGATATCCTAAAAGATGCATCTGCAACAGCTATATATGGATCTCGTGGAGCGAATGGTGTAATCATCATTACAACAAAATCAGGAAAGAAAGGTTCAGGAAAGATAACTTACGAGGGTTATACTTCCGTACAATCGATCTATAAATCTTTAGATGTTTTAAATTTACAGCAATTTGCAACCCACCAAAATAAGCTAGCTGAACTTTATGGAATGGAAGCAAGGCCAGAATTAGCCCATCCGGAACTTTTAGGAAAAGGAACAGATTGGCAAGATGAAGTTTATAGAACTGCAATGGCAAAAAGCCACCAGATTGCTTTTTCAGGTGCTAAAGAAGGTGTAAATTATTATTTGTCAGGAGGATTTTTGGATCAAGAGGGAATTTTGCTTGGTTCAGGATACAAAAGATATACAATGCGTGCTAATGTAGATGCAAAAGTAAAAGAATGGTTGAGAGTTGGAACTACACTTAATACAGGTATTACAAATGAAACCATTACCATCAATCAGAGTTATGGTGGTTTGATTAGCAACACTTTATTGCAGGCTCCAGATATCCCGGTTAGAAATCTGGACGGAAGTTTTGCATCACCTCCAACAGGTTCTCCTTATGTGACTTACTTTAATCCAGTTGCAGAGGCCTTGACTAAAGACAATAAATTGGTTAGAAAAAACTTCTTGGGAAATCTTTATGCTGAAGCAAGTATTTTTAAAGGGCTAAAGTATAGAGTGGAAATTGGAGCCAATACGGAATTTTCTGAAAACACAGAATTTTCACCTTCTTATGATAGGGGAACTCAAAAAAATGTTACTGCCGATTTGAATGAAAGAAGACAAAATTGGTATTCAACAAACATTAAAAATTTATTGACTTACGATTTTGCATTGAGCGATCATAAATTCACTATTCTTGCAGGTCAAGAGGCAAATGATAGTCACTGGGAAGGTATTCTTGCAACTGCAAGCGGTTTTCAAACCAATGATATTTATGGGCTTAACTTGTCGGATCCTGAAAATAGAACCGTTACTAGCTACAAAGGAAGTCAATCTATCTCATCTTACTTTGGCCGTATTATTTATGATTTCAACAACCGTTACGGAATATCTGCTTCAACTCGTATGGATATTTCTTCAAAGTTTGACCCAACAACTGAAAATCAAAAAGGAACTTTTAGTGCTGCAACAGCTTCATGGAAATTATCTAACGAAAGTTTCATGGAAGGCACAAGAGCCTATATTGACAACATTAAATTTAGAATTGGATATGGTGAAACTGGAAATCAACAAATAGAAAATAATAGATATAGTGCCATATTGCAACAACAAAATTCAGGATTAGGAGCCGGTTTCCTTCCTTCAAATTTCCCAAATCCAAATTTAACATGGGAATCTTTGAACCAAACCAATTTTGGTCTTGACTTTACTTTGCTTGACTCAAGATTGTCTTTCACTGCAGATGTATATAATAAAAAATCAAGTGGTTTCTTGTTTCAAGTTCCATTACCTCTTTATCTAACAGGTGGAGGAGGTCAATATGGTGGAATTTCTGCTCCATTTTCAAACCTTGGAGAAATGCAAAACAAAGGACTTGACTTAACCATCGGTTATACCACAAAAGGAAGTGGAAATTTCTCATGGAATTCATCTTTGATAATTTCTCACTATAAAAATGAATTATTGTCAATTCAAGACGGTCTTCCATTAACTCAAGAGGTAAACACCAACGGATATCAACCAGTTGTGGCTACAAATACAGTAGTTGGACAACCAATCGGAATGTTTTATGGTTATATAACGGAAGGAATCTTCAATGATTTGGATGCTTTAAACAATGCTCCACTTCAATTCGGTCAAACCGTAGGAACTGCTCCAGGACAAACCTATTTGGGAGATGTGAAATATAAAGATGTAAACGGTGATGGAGTTGTGAATACAGACGATAGAACCTTTATTGGAAACCCTCATCCCGATTTTACATTCGGTTTCACAAATAATTTCAAATACAAAAACTTTGATTTGTCCTTATTCTTACAGGGATCTTATGGAAATGATGTGTTGAATTTGACTAGACGATCTGGAACAACTAATGCGATTCTTTCACAAAATCAATTGGTTGAAGCTGCAAATTTCTGGACTCCAGAAAACACAAATACCAATATTCCAAGACCAATAAATTCGGAAAGCAATACGAACTTGTTTATGTCGGATCGCTATGTAGAGGACGGTTCCTATCTTAGAATTCAAAATATAACATTAGGTTTCTCTTTGCCACAAGATCTTTTGACTAAAGTAAAAATGTCAAGAGTAAGAGTTTACGGAAGCGTTCAAAACCTTTATACTTTTACAGATTACAGCGGTTATGATCCAGAAATTGGTTCATTCAATCAAAACGTACTTCTTTCAGGAATTGACAACGGAAGATACCCATCTCCTAGAACCTATTCTTTTGGAGTTAACATCGAATTTTAAAAATAAAAAAAATGAAAATGAAAAGCTTTTTTACAACATATAAATGGTTTGCCATAGCAATTATATTTTTGGCTCTTGGCTCATGTCAGGATGACTTTACCGATCGTGCTCCAGAAGATGCGATTAGTTTAGATGATTATTACAGCTCTGATGAGCAGGTTGCTTCTGCAACAAACGGAATGTACAGCAGAACTTGGTTCCAGTTTGAAAATAAATTTTTCTGGGCTGTAGCCGAAGTTGGATCAGGAAATATGTACACAGGATCTCCAGATGTAAATGCAATGCGAAATTTTTCCTTGAACGGGAGTGACCCTGAACTGGTTAACGGATGGAGTTCTTTATGGGCAAATGTTGCTCAGTCTAATGCTATTATTAACTTTTTAGAGGCAAGGGTAGGTCCAGCAGTAACTGATGAAGTATTGCAAAACACAATAGGTGAAGCCTATTTTATGAGAGCAACAGCTTATTTCTATTTGGTTAGATTATGGGGTCCTGTGCCAATTATTGAAAACAATTTGAATTTTACAACCACACCAAACATCAATACCAATAGAGTAGAAGACATCTATACTTTTATTGAAATGGATTACAAAGTGGCAATTGAAAAATTGTACGAAAAAACCAGAACAGCAAATTATGCTCAAAATGGTCATGTTTCTAAAGGTTCAGCCAAAGCTATGCTTGCAAAAGTCTATCTATACAAAAAGGATTACACGAATGCAAGAATCATGGCCGAAGAAGTAATCAATAGCGGAGAATTCAAATTGCTAGGTGGCGATCAATTGCCAAGCAAAACTTTTGGAGATTTGTTTACCTATGCTCACAATAATAACGAAGAATCTATTTTTGCTTTGCAATGGAGAGGCGACGGAAATTATGGTTCAGCAAACAATTGCAACACACAGTTTGGTATCAGTACGGCAGAAGTTTCAACTTCAAATGCTTCATATGGAGGCGTTTTTGCTCCTTCACAAGATATAATCACTGCTTATTCTGCATCAGATGTAAGGAGAAAAGAAACCATTATGCTTCCTGGAGATGTTTATCCAAACGTAAAAGTAACTCCCTCTGGAACACTTATAGTTCCAAGTGCAGACGACATAGGTGGTCAAGGAGCTGGAGCGGCAATCAAAAAATATTGTATAGGTATCGTGAATGGATCTGTAACAGGACCAGTTGATGCTTGGGCAATGATGGACAATAATACCTACATCATGCGTTATGCAGATTTATTGCTTATTCATGCCGAAGCTATTCTAGCCGGTGGAGCAAGTACTTCAGATGCTGGTGCTTTGGCTTCTATCAATGCAGTAAGAAATAGAGCAGGACTAGCCAATTTAACAACCATTACTTTTGATGACATCTTCAAAGAAAGAAGATTAGAGCTTTGCTTCGAAGGAGATTATTGGTTTGATTTAGGAAGGATTCCAAGATCCCAGGCAATTTCAATAATGGCAGCTCAAAACAGAGGAGATAGAAATAATGCACAATACTTCACACCAGAAGAAAAAGATTTTCTGCTTCCTTATCCTGATAACGATGTGGCTAAAAATCCATTATTGACACAACCTCCAGTACCTTATACTTTCAATTAATTTAAAACATTAGAATAATATGAAAAATTTTAAAAAAATCAGCATCGGTAGTTTACTGCTAATAATGCTATCCTTTTTCTCATTGTCCTCTTGTAATGGGGACGACAGCAGCTCTTCAACAGGTTCTCCAGTTATAACAGCAGTAACTGCTTCTCTTGACGAAGAAGGTAATCCTACTGATTTAGAACCTACAACCGTAGGATTTGCAGATAATATGTACATCATTAGAGGTAAAGGTTTTGCAACTGTGCAAAAAATCTATTTCAATGATTTTGATACTTCTTTTAATCCTGTTCTTGTGACAGATACTGAAATTTTTGTAACGATTAATCGAAATACGCCTTATGCTGATGCATCAGACCAATTGAAAGTGGTTACAAAAAACGGTACTGCAGTCTTTGATTTTGTGGTAGCTCCACCAGCTCCTGGAATGCACAGTTTCAATCCAATTAATGCTGCAGATGGAGAAGAGATTACCATTTATGGATCATTCTTCTTGGATCCAGTGGTTAAAGTTGGTGATGCTGAAGCAGTTATTGTATCTAGTACCTTAACAGAAATAAAAGCAATTTTGCCTATAGGTTCTCAACTTAAAAAAGTTTCTGTATCTACAATTTCTGGAACAGCACTTTACAACACTGCTGTTGGAACCGCAATTTTTGACGATGTCTTCTACAGCCCGTGGACAATACCGTCTTGGAACAATCATGAGTTTGTTACTGACGGAACAAAATCTAATCAAGGATTGGTTTTCATCAAGAAAGGAATGGACGGATGGGGTAATATTCAAGGAGATTGGGCTTGGAACGATCAGCTTTCCGATTATACGGGGATTAAATTTGCAGTAAGATCAGATGAACCAGGCAAATTAAAATTTGTTTTCAACGGAGATTGGGGAGAAACGCGTTTGTTTGAAACCACAACAGAATGGAAAGAGTACACCTTTACTTGGGCTCAGCTGGGCAATCCAGAGGCACTTCAAAATATTTCATTTCAGGAATTTACTGGAAATGCAAACGTTTATTATTTTGATAATATAACCTACACCGTAGATTAAATTTAGAGTTTGTTTTAGTTAGTTTAGATTCCAGAACCCTGATTTTTTTCAGGGTTCTTTTTATATTTTAAAACATGAAAAAAAACATTTATACCCTTTTAGTCCTTGCCATTTCCTTTTTTGCAACAGCCCAAGGAAACACACATCAGCAAGAAACAGGAAAATTCAAAGACCTTGCCAACACGCCGCCAATGGGTTGGAACAGCTGGAACACCTTTGAAACCCATATAGACGAAAAACTCGTAAAAGAAACCGCCGACATCATGGTAGCTTCCGGAATGGCTGCCGCAGGATACAACTACATCGTCCTGGACGACGGCTGGATGACCCGCGAACGCGACAAGGACGGAAACCTAGTACCAGATCCGCAAAAATTCCCAAGCGGAATGAAAGCCCTTATCGAATACGTTCATTCAAAAGGATTAAAATTCGGATTATACAATTGTGCAGGAACCAAAACCTGTGCAGGATATCCCGGAACACGTGGCTACGAATACCAGGATGCCCGTTTCTATGCAAGCCTAAACATCGATTTCCTAAAATACGACTGGTGCAACACCCAAGGAATTACCGCCAAAGAAGCCTATGCCACAATGAGCAACGCCTTGAAAACCGCCGGAAAACCAATTGTTTTCAGCCTTTGCGAATGGGGCGACAACCAACCTTGGGAATGGGGTGAGCCAATCGGAAACCTCTGGAGGGTTTCGGGCGACATCTATCCGTGTTTCGATTGTGAACACAAGCATCCCGAAAACTGGTCGTCCTGGGGTGTCATGAAAATCGTAGAAATACGAAAAGACATCCGTAAATATTCTGGACCCGACCATTGGAACGATTTCGACATGCTCGAAGTAGGAAACGGAATGACCTTTGCCGAAGACAAATCGCACTTCACCATGTGGTCCATGCTAGCCTCGCCACTCATCGCCGGAAACGACTTCCGCAAAATGTCAAAAGAAACCTTGAGCATCCTCACCAACAAGGAAATAATCGCCATCAATCAGGACAAATTGGGCATCCAAGCCTTCCGATATTCATCCGAAGACGGAATCGAAACCTGGGTAAAACCACTTTCCGACGGCAATTGGGCAATAACGTTCCTAAATAGAAGCGACATCACCAAGAAAATCAACTTCGATTTCAAGAAACACACCATCAAGGATGCCGATTTCAACCACGAAGCCAATTTCCAAAAGCAAACCTTCAAAATCAAGGACCTCTGGAAAAACAAGGAAACCGGAACAACCAAAAAAGCCTTCACAGCCGAAATCGGTTCACACGACGTTGTAGTGCTAAAGCTTTCAAAATAATTAGAAGCGAATCGCTCGGGCATTTTGGGAATCCCTATTCCTGCTGGAGCCACTCGCTTTGTCTCGTTCTTAAAAACGAGACAAGAGCTCAAACAATGGCACCATCAGGGCTAGAAGGCAAACCATTTTCCAGACCTAACAGGTTTTCGATTGTCATCCTGCAAGGTTTTCAAAACCTTGTAGGTCTATAATAAATTCAAAGATTTCCAGACCTAACAGGTTTTTAAAACCTGTTAGGTCTAAACTCCACAAGTTGCACCAAAACCCAAATAAAATTATCACATGAAAGTAATCATCACACTACTATTGCTGTTTTTTGCCATCGCCTCAAATGCCCAATTCGTAAAGGAACACGGACAATTAAGAGTAGAAGGCACACAATTGGTTGATAAGAATGGAGAAGCCATTTCACTTCGTGGCGTTAGTTTCGGCTGGCACAATTGGTGGCCACAATTCTACAACAAGAAAACCGTAAAATGGCTCCACAAGGACTGGAACGTCAATGTCCTTAGGGCAGCAATTGGAATCGATGCCGATGAAAATTGCTATTTGAAAAACCCAAAACATTCAAAAGCAAAACTTGAAGCAGTCGTAGATGCCGCCATAAAAGAAGACATCTACGTCATCATCGATTGGCACAGCCATAAAATCCATCTGGAAGAAGCAAAAGCTTTTTTTGCAGAAATGTCAAAGAAGTACGGAAAATATCCCAACGTAATC
Source organism: Flavobacterium arsenatis (assembly GCF_031456785.1). NCBI lineage: Bacteria > Pseudomonadati > Bacteroidota > Flavobacteriia > Flavobacteriales > Flavobacteriaceae > Flavobacterium > Flavobacterium arsenatis. Next base: position 5,297 of record NZ_JAVDVI010000013.1, on the reverse strand, counting down.
TATGAAATCTTCAACGAACCCGAAAAGCAATCCTGGGAAGAAGTAAAAGCCTATTCAGAAATCATCATTGCAGAAATCCGAAAAAACGACCCCGATAACATCATCCTTGTAGGTTCGCCAAGCTGGGACCAGGATGTTCATCTGCCAGCCAAGAATCCAATAAAAGGTTACAAAAACCTGATGTATACCATGCACTTTTATGCCGCAACACACGAAAAATGGCTACGCGAAAGAGTAGACCAAGCTATGGCCGACGGACTTCCCATCTTTATTTCAGAATCAGCAGGAACAGAAGCCACTGGTGACGGTAAGCTAGACATAAAAGCTTGGCAGGAATACATAGATTGGATGGAATCTAAAAAACTAAGCTGGATCACGTGGTCGGTTTCCAGCAAGGACGAAACCTGTTCTTTTCTACTTCCATCAGCCTCATCAAATGGCAATTGGAAGGCAAAGGATATGAAAGAATCAGGAAGGAAAACCAGGGAATTCCTTAGGAAGCTGAATAAAAAGAACAACTAACCAATACAGGGATTTTGAGAGTATGACCCATCCTAAAATAACTATACGATTGTCTCATACTGGTTTTAGTTTACAGTTTTAGATTAATACTGTTTTTTAGTTTACTAAAAATTATGAGTTGTTTTTTTATGGTCAAAATCATACGGATTTTGGTTTACCATTATACAAATAATAAAAGGAGGTGATTTATTCATCTTAATTATTTTATTTTTTAATCTTTATTGTTTAGTGTCTCAAAAGCTTATTCATTTTTTTGTTGAATTTGCTTTTTTTATGATCTAGTTTTTTTGGTTTCCACAGCTTAACAAACTCTAAATCTGTGTCATGTGCTTGAACTGGTGTTAAATAACTATAACTCATATGCGGTCCGTATTGATTATATGAACTGATAGAATTTTCAACTGCAATTCTAGCTTCATATTGGGTTTTAAATAAACGATTTAACTTAAATTCATTCTTTAAAATTCCATTTACTCTTTCTGCCATCGCATTTTCATAAGGGTCACCATTTTGAGTCATACTTATCTTAATATTGCTTTCTTTTAGATTTCTTACATAATCAAAGCTACAATATTGAACAGCTGATAAGTTTCCTTTTCTTGTTCTGTCATAATGGGTAAAGTTATTAATCCTTCTTTAATTTTACTCTTATATTGGCAAACCCACATCTGTACCGTGTGAACACTAGCCAACTGATAGGCTTCTACAATTTCTTTTGGGTCTTTACCCTCGAAAAGAAATTCAAAAGCAACTTTCTCTTTAAACTTCTCTGCCGATTGATTCCTATCTTTTATAATCTGATTTAATAATTCTTTCATTTTGATTTTTTCTTATCAAAACTGTAAACCTATTTCAGTATAAGACAGGTTGGAAAAATATCTTCGTCATTTAAAATTAAAGTGCCTTTTAATTTGCCCTGTAACTGCTCTTTACTGTATAATAAATGGATGATAAATCAACTTTTTCAATAGTAGTTTTATCACACAATTACATCGTATTTGTTAAATTGAAGTTTTTATTTAGTTTTTGAGCTACTCATACGTACTTAAATTATTGTTTTTTAAATGAATCATTAAAACCTTAAGTTTTTAATTTTTTAAAAACAGTAAATATAACTAACTGTAAAACAATGTATTATGTAAATAATTATTACACGTGTATATGTGCGTGTATGAGATCTGCCTTTTGTTCTACTGCACTCATACTTTTGTAACATTACAATCAATCCCTAAATACAATATCAAATTGCATTTCTAGATTTTTTTTAAAAACCTAGAAAATGTAAACGAGATTAAGTGAATGTATAACGAATAATTATTGCTTTTCAAGAATTGAGAAGTGTTTATTAAAATTAAAAAGAGTATGGTCAAGGCAAATGAAAAATTGATTCCAAATAATTTGGGATTTAAGAAGAAGAATTTCCAAAAAGAATCAAACAGTATCTAACTTAAAAAAAAAGAATCAGAGATGAAAAATAAATTTCTACCCTTATTATTCGTATTGGGTGCTTATGGGGCCTATGGGCAAGTGGGTATTGGTACATCTTTGCCTAACAGCTCATCACAATTAGAAGTTGTTGCAGCAGACAAAGGGATTCTTATTCCCAGGATTCCATTGACCAGTACTACGGATATCACAACAATTACTAATGGTAATATCAATAGTTTATTGGTTTTCAATACAGCAACAATTGCAGATATAAAACCAGGCTATTACTATTGGTTTGACGACAGATGGAACAGGATTGTTGTTTCATCAGATTTGGCAGCCTCACAAGCCAACGTTATTTATAATCCGGTAACCAACCAATTTACCTATATAGATAATGATGGAAACATTCAAATCATAAATTTTGAAGAAATAGTTCAAGCCAATGAAACCATTACGACATTAGTTGATAATGGCAATGGTACATTTACTTATACAAACGAGGCAGGAATACCTGTCACAGTTAATATGGGTCAAGGACCTGCAGGGCCACAGGGACCAGCGGGTGCTGATGGACCAGCGGGACCACAAGGTCCTGCAGGCGAAGTTGGCGTTGAAGGCATGCCGGGCCAGAGCGGTACGCCAGGACTTCCAGGAGAAGTTGGCGGACCAGGAGAAGGGGTAACGATAGTAAACAATGATAGCGGTACCTGGGTGTATAACTCTACAACCCAGACCTGGACCAACATCAACGGACCAGCAGGACCACAAGGACCGGCGGGACAAGATGGGGCACCTGGAGTCGTAGGCGTTGAGGGTATGCCTGGACAGTCGGGAACACCGGGAATCCCGGGATCTGGCGAACCAGGAGCACCGGGAGAAGGCATCACTATTGTGACCAATGAGGACGGAACTTGGGTTTATAATCCAATAACACAAACCTGGACCAATATCAACGGACCAGCAGGACCAGCAGGGCCACAAGGACCAGCAGGAGTTGTAGGAGTTGAAGGTATGCCTGGGCAGTCGGGTACACCGGGAACACCAGGATCTGGCGAACCAGGAGCACCGGGAGAAGGCATCACTATTGTGACCAATGAGGACGGAACCTGGGTTTATAATCCAATAACACAAACCTGGACCAATATCAACGGACCAGCAGGACCACAAGGACCAGCAGGACAAGATGGAGCACCTGGAGTCGTAGGAGTTGAAGGTATGCCGGGTCAAACAGGTACACCGGGAATTCCGGGATCTGGCGAACCAGGAGCACCGGGAGAAGGCATCACTATCGTTACCAATGAGGACGGAACCTGGGTTTATAATCCAACAACACAAACTTGGACCAATATCAACGGACCAGCAGGACCACAGGGGCCGGCCGGACAAGATGGAGCACCTGGAGTCGTAGGAGTTGAAGGTATGCCTGGGCAGTCGGGTACACCGGGAATCCCGGGATCTGGCGAACCAGGAGCACCGGGAGAAGGCATCACTATCGTTACCAATGAGGACGGAACCTGGGTTTATAATCCAATAACACAAACCTGGACCAATATCAACGGACCAGCAGGACCAGCAGGGCCACAAGGACCAGCAGGAGTTGTAGGAGTTGAAGGTATGCCTGGGCAGTCGGGTACACCGGGAATTCCGGGATCTGGCGAGCCAGGAGCACCGGGAGAAGGCATCACTATCGTTACCAATGAGGACGGAACCTGGGTTTATAATCCAATAACACAAACCTGGACCAATATCAACGGACCAGCAGGGCCACAAGGACCAGCAGGAGTTGTAGGAGTTGAAGGTATGCCTGGGCAGTCGGGTACACCGGGAATTCCGGGATCTGGCGAACCAGGAGCACCAGGAGAAGGGATAACTATCGTGACCAATGAAGATGGAACCTGGGTTTATAATCCAACGACCAATACATGGACCAATATCAACGGACCAGCAGGACCACAAGGACCAGCAGGAGTCGTAGGAGTTGAAGGTATGCCAGGTCAAACAGGTACACCGGGAACACCAGGATCTGGCGAACCAGGAGCACCAGGAGAAGGCATCACTATCGTAACCAATGAGGACGGAACCTGGGTTTATAATCCAACAACACAAACCTGGACCAACATCAACGGACCAGCAGGACCACAAGGACCGGCGGGACAAGATGGGGCACCTGGAGTCGTAGGCGTTGAGGGTATGCCTGGACAGTCGGGAACACCGGGAATCCCGGGATCTGGCGAACCAGGAGCACCGGGAGAAGGCATCACTATTGTGACCAATGAGGACGGAACCTGGGTTTATAATCCAATAACACAAACCTGGACCAATATCAACGGACCAGCAGGACCAGCAGGGCCACAAGGACCAGCAGGAGTTGTAGGAGTTGAAGGTATGCCTGGGCAGTCGGGTACACCGGGAATCCCGGGATCTGGCGAACCAGGAGCACCGGGAGAAGGCATCACTATTGTGACCAATGAGGACGGAACCTGGGTTTATAATCCAACAACCAATACATGGACCAATATCAACGGACCAGCAGGACCACAAGGACCAGCAGGAGCTGATGGAGCACCAGGAGCTGATGGAGCACCAGGAGTTGTAGGGGTTGAAGGTATGCCGGGTCAAACAGGTACACCGGGAACACCGGGATCAGGCGAACCAGGAGCACCGGGAGAAGGCATCACTATCGTAACCAATGAGGACGGTACGTGGGTCTACAACCCAACCACAAATACATGGACAAACATCAACGGACCGGCGGGACCACAGGGACCGGCCGGACAGGATGGAGCACCTGGAGTCGTAGGCGTTGAAGGCATGCCGGGACAGTCGGGAACACCGGGAATCCCGGGATCTGGCGAACCAGGAGCACCGGGAGAAGGCATCACTATCGTTACCAATGAGGACGGAACCTGGGTTTATAATCCAACAACACAAACCTGGACCAATATCAACGGACCAGCAGGACCAGCAGGACCACAAGGACCAGCAGGAGTTGTAGGGGTTGAAGGTATGCCGGGTCAAACAGGTACACCAGGAACACCGGGATCAGGCGAACCAGGAGCACCGGGAGAGGGTATAACTATTGTAACCAATGAGGACGGAACCTGGGTTTATAATCCAACAACACAAACCTGGACCAATATCAACGGACCAGCGGGACCACAAGGACCGGCGGGACAAGATGGAGCACCTGGAGTCGTAGGAGTTGAAGGTATGCCAGGTCAAACAGGTACACCGGGAACACCAGGATCTGGCGAACCAGGAGCACCGGGAGAGGGTATAACTATTGTAACCAATGAGGACGGAACCTGGGTTTATAATCCAACAACACAAACCTGGACCAATAT
>NZ_JAVDVI010000012.1:0-145477 GCF_031456785.1 Flavobacterium arsenatis | reverse complement strand
CGCCGTTACACTTGAAGGCTTTCTGATAAAGCTAACTTTATTTGTCTTTGGACTCCAATTAAAAAAATCTATTAACTAGCAACTTGAATTAATTACTTCTATTAATGGAGTTAAAGTCGATTTTGTTAATTATCAATATGCACTTTTGAAAAAACCCATTCTCATAGAAGGAATAAGGATGGCATCAAGGGAAGACGTTGCAGCAATGAAATTGAACGCCATTTATGGCAGAGGAAGTAAAAAGGATTTTATTGATTTATATTTTTTGCTGCAAGAATTCAGTTTGCCTGAAATGATTGACTTTTATCTTAAAAAATATTTTGATGGTTCAAAATTTATGATGATTAAAAGTTTAACCTATTTTTCTGATGCCGATTTAGACCAGACCCCACCGATATACTTAGATTTCAACTGGGAAACCTGCAAGCAAAAAATTATTGCTGAGGTGTTGAAGTTGTAATTAAACCCAAAAAAGCCTCAATCACTTGAGGCTTGTTATTAAGAAAACATCGGTTTATATTTCCCCCAGTTATCAGCAATCATCCAGAGATTGATCAGGAAGAATGGCCCTGCAAAAGCCAAACCTTCTGGCATGAAAACGGCGTTATGAATAATGATTCCAACAGTAATTGGAAGAATGACGATGGCTCCCAAAGCCCTTGTTTTTGGGAAGATAAACAGCAAACCACCTACAAGTTCTATAAAACCCACAAGAGGCATCAGCCAAACGATGGTTCCGAAAGCTTCGTAAAGTTTCATTATTTCAGCTGGTAATTCTGGCATTGGCATATAATGAAAGAATTTATCCAGACCGGCATTAATGAACATCAGCCCGAAAAGGACACAGAGGATGGTTTTTACAATTTTCATTTTGATACTTTTTTAAGTTGTTGGTTATAGCGAAGTTAAAAAATTAAGTGCTTGGTTGTTGAAAATAATGATGAGCGGTTTTTTGCCACACCTGTTTGCCGACAGGCAGAGATTTCGACGGATCAAACGGATTTTCTGCGGATTATAATAATCTGAAACTAAAAAAGCTTCCCATTTATGGAAAGCTTTACGTTTATTTTTTCTCTTCTTCTTTTTTAGCTGCGGTTTGGTCTTCATCTCCCTTGGCTGCATTCTTGAATTCCTTGATACCGCTTCCTAGACCTTTCATCAATTCTGGAATTTTTTTACCTCCAAACAATAATAAAATTACAGCAATAACCAGAACCCACTCCGTTACTCCAAATCTTCCCATAATGTATAAATTTATGCTTTCGCGAATTTGTATAAATATGCCACAAAGATAAACAGAAATTTGTTTTACTTCGTTTTGCACTACAATTATTTATCATAAAGAACGTTAAAGCTTTGATTGTATTGAGATTTAAATTCTTTTTAGACACGAATTTCACTAATTCTCACAAATTAATTATTGTGGTCTTTTTTATACTTGGTGTAATTTATAGATTTTTTTTATTCGTGCAAATTCGTGCAATACCTGTAAAATAGTTTCTTCACGATTTCAAAATCAACAAAAAACTTTAAATTGCTATATTTGTTCCATAAACCCCAATCATGTCAGGAAAAAGACTAAAAAGACAGGTCATCAAGAAAAAATTGTTCACAAAAAACCGACTGGTTATTTTGAACGAGGACACTTTTGAAGAAATCTTTTCGCTGAAACTCACCCTGATGAACGTCTTTGTGGTAGCCACACTTGGAGCGATCATCATCATTTTCGTGACCACTTTTATCATCGCCTTTACACCTTTGCGGGAATATATTCCAGGCTATTCCTCGTCAAAACTCAAGAAAGAAGCAACAGAATTAGCCTTGAAATCCGATTCGCTTTCAGAAGCTTTGCAAAAAAATGAGGCCTACATCGCTTCGATTCGCAAGGTATTGACCGATAATGTAGATTATGCCCACATAAGCAAGGATTCCATCAAGGCAGGAAACACAAGCGATCTTTCGAAACTGAACCTTTCGCCTACCGATCAAGAGAAAAAATTGCGTGAAGAAGTTGCCCACGAAGACAAGTATAATTTATTCGAACAAGCAAGCCCAAAAGTATCAACCGTACTTTTTGCACCTGTAAAAGGCCATATCACTGAAGGTTATAGTGCAAAGAACAAGCACTTTGCCGTAGATATCGCCTTGGCAAAGAACACGCCAGTAAAATCGGTTGCCAACGGAACCGTGATTTTTGCCGACTGGACACCAACCAACGGAAACGTAGCCATTTTACGCCACAACGACGGTTTGCTTTCGGTTTACAAACATTGTGAGTCGCTCACCGTCGATCAAGGAGATACCGTAAGAACAGGCGAAGTCATTGGAATTGCCGGTTCAACAGGCGAACAATCAACCGGAATACATTTGCATTTTGAGCTCTGGAAAGAAGGATACCCAATAGACCCAACACAATTTATAGCCTTTGAATGATGATATTATCCCTGAAGTATCGGGAGCTATTCCCGCTTTCCATTACAATCTTGCTTTTGAAAATGTTTTTTTCCAAGACACAAAAGGAGCTTCCGTTGGTCGCTCTTTTCTGTCAGGAAAAAATACATTTTCAAAAGCAAGGATTTCCATTTCAATCGGGGCTAAACCCAAACAATGCTCAATAAAAAATGAAAATAAAAAACATAGCCGCCAAGATTTTTGCAAAAAAAATATACAACAAAACCCAAAAATGGGCCAATGATCCTGTTGCCACACAACAAAAAGTGTTCAAGGATTTGATCCGTCAAGCCAAGGAAACAAAGTTTGGCAAGGACCATCATTTCGAAAACATCAAGACCTACGAAGATTTTGCAAAAAAGGTTCCCGTTCGCGATTATGAAGGTTTGAAAACCTATATCGACAAAGTTGTAAAAGGCGAACCTGATGTTCTTTGGAAAGGAAAACCCCTTTATTTTGCCAAAACATCCGGAACCACTTCTGGGGCAAAATACATTCCGCTAACAAAAGAATCAATGCCGTTTCATATCCAAGCGGCCCGAAATGCCATACTGCTTTACATCCACGAAACAGGCAATGCCGATTTTGTTTCCGGCAAGATGATTTTCCTTCAAGGAAGTCCAATTTTGGAAGAAAAAAACGGCATCCAATTCGGACGCTTGTCGGGAATCGTTGCCCATTTTGTTCCGAAATACTTACAGAAAAACCGAATGCCAAGTTGGGAAACCAATTGCATTGAAGATTGGGAAACCAAGGTGGATGCGATTGTCGAAGAAACCATCAACGAAGATATGGCGGTTATTTCTGGAATTCCGTCGTGGGTTCAGATGTATTTTGAAAAACTGAAAGAGAAAGCAAACAAACCCGTTGGCGAAATCTTCAAGAACTTCAATCTGTTTATTTATGGAGGTGTGAATTATGAACCCTATCGGGCAAAATTCGAGAATCTTATCGGAAGGAAAGTCGATTCTATTGAGCTTTTTCCAGCTTCGGAAGGATTTTTTGCCTACCAAGATTCACAAAAGGAAAAGGGAATGCTGTTGCTTTTGAAGGCAGGAATCTTTTATGAATTTATAAAATCAGAGGAATTTTTTAGTGATAATCCACGACGATATACCATTGGCGAAGTCGAATTGGGAGTGAATTATGTGTTGATTATTTCTACAAATGCCGGACTTTGGGGCTACAATATTGGCGACACGGTTCAATTTACTTCTTTGAAACCTTATCGTGTTGTTGTTTCAGGAAGAATCAAGCATTATATTTCAGCTTTTGGCGAACATGTCATTGGGAAGGAAGTCGAGGAAGCCTTGAAGGAAGCGATGGAAGGGACGAACATCCGTGTCAACGAATTTACTGTTGCCCCACAAATTGCACCAAACGAAGGATTGCCGTACCACGAATGGTTCATAGAATTTGATTCCGAAGATTCGGGAGAACCAGACAACCTGGAACATTTTGCGGAAGCGATAGACAACGCGATGCGAAAACAAAACATCTATTATGACGATTTGATAGTAGGGAAGGTGTTGCGAAAACTTGTTATTACGAAAGTGGCCCAAAATGGTTTTCAAGACTATATGAAATCGATAGGGAAATTAGGCGGACAAAATAAAATCCCGAGGTTGAGTAACGATCGGAAGATTGTGAATGAATTGAAAAAAGAGAATAGATGATAGAAAATAGAGGTTTCTTGTTGTTGCTTTTGATTGGATTTTTAGGTTTTTCGCAGACCAAAGGCTTAGTGGTGGATGAAAACAATAAGCCAATTCCGTATGTCAATATTTGGATAGAAAATGGAAATATAGGTACCACCACAGAAGAAGATGGCCGTTTTAGTTTAGAAATTAAAAATCAGGAAAAAAACTTAATTTTTTCAGCATTAGGATTTGAAACAAAAACAATAAAAGCCACAGAAGCTGAGAAAGTTGTTTTGAAATCGGTTACGATACATCTTGACGAAGTTGTAATTAAGCAAAATTCAGTTAAGCAAAAAATGGAACTAGGATATTATGAATCAGGTGGTTTTAGATATCACATGAGTCATTTTGTTGACGGAATCTATTTTAATTTTTCTGAAGTAGAAAAAGAGAAGTATCCGTTTATCAATCAGTTGAAGTTCAAAACACTATCAAAAAATAAAAATGCAGTTATTCGGATTTATCTTGTTGAAAGTAACGAAGACGGTTCGCCTAGCGAAAGGACTTTATCGGAAGAAATTATTGTAGAGGTAAAAAAAGGGAAAGTTAAAAATGTAATTGATTTATCTTCAAGAAAAATTGCAATTCCCCAAAACGGTTTTTTTATTGTTTTTGAAAAATTAAAAGTAGAACAGAATAAGTATTATGAAGAATATACTTTTAAGGACAAAAATGGAAATAAAACAATCACAAAAGGCATGAGTTATGAGCCAGATATTCCACTAGTTCCAATTGAAGAAGCTGTTGGATGGCACAAACAAATTGATAATAAATGGCAAAAATCTACAATCACCACCATACCAAACCCTAACAGTTTTGAAAATATACTGATGAAAAAATACCATAATAAATATTTAGTGCCATCAGTTAATATTACCATCAGCAATTAAATGAAAACAATTTTTCTTTTTTTTATAGTATTTGTTTCACAAGCTCAAACCAAAGGAATCGTCAAAGACAGCATTACAGGACAACCAATTCCGTATGTAAGCGTTTGGGTCGAAAACGAAAACATTGGCACAACTGCCGAAGAAAATGGTGAATTTACCATCAACACCAACGACCATAATAAGAATTTGGTCTTTTCGGTTTTGGGATATGAACGGAAAGTAGTAAAGGTTTCGGAGGCGAAATCTATACTTTTGTTTCCTTCGGCTTTAGAACTTGGCGAAGTTGTGATAACCAACAAAAAAGAAAAAAAACAAGTTGAAATTGGCAAAACCAAAAGCGTCATCCAGGAAGCTTTTGACAACGGACCAAGAATGGACGCGAAGTTTTTTCCGTATCAAAAAGAATATGCAAAAACGAAGTGGATTCAGAAAGTGACGATACTGACCGATAGCAAAGTGGAAGATGCTACTATAAAATTGCACCTGTACGAAGTAGATGAAAACGGTTTTCCTGGCGAAGAATTGTTGAGCAAGGATTATATCGTGACGTTGCGAAAAGGCATTTTCAAGCATAAGGTTGATGTAAGCGAATTCAATATCCAGATGCCCAAGAATGGAATCTTTGTAGCGTTTGAGAAATTGATCATCGAAAAGAACAAACTAGAACGAACCGTTACAGATTATAATTCGAACACGACCAAAAAACACATCACCTATTCGCCATTAGTGCTTTATAATTCGATTGAAAAAGAATATCTGTTCAGCTATTCTGGAGGAAGATGGATCAAGCTAACAAAGGAAGAACTGAACCCGTATTCTACAACGAGGAGTGTTTATGAACCGAATATCAATTTAATATTGACGGATTAATGAGACACGAATTTTCATGAATTAATACAAACATAAAAGCAATTTAAACCAAATTTTTTTTGACTTTATTAAATTCGTGAAATTTTAGTAACAGCCTTTTCGTGTAAATTTGTGGAATTCGTGTAGAAATACTTTAGTTAAATTGGATTCGTATCTTAATGTCTCTAGTGCTATTTTAACAAAATAAAAATAAAAAACCTACATTTGCGGGTTAGAAAAGAATAAGAATGAAAGAAATTAAAAACATTTCACGCTCTAGGGCCCAAGAGTCTTCAGCAGCTATTGAGAGACTGTACATTACAATGCGACATTTGTTTAATAGAGGATTCTATAAGCCAATGGGCGTTTCGGGAGATACACTTCGCGAAGCATTACTGCAATTAAGACCTGAAATTTATGGCACAATTGCCGAAGAAAAAGTAGAATTAAGCGGACTTTTATATGTTATAGAACGACTTCCTGTTGGAATCGAGGAATGCCGTTTCATCAACCTGACTTCGGATGAAGGCTATTCGAAATCGCACTTCAAGGCAATTGTTCCGCCAAAGCGAAAAAGAAATTGCTACCGTATTGACGACGAGCAGATGAACGTTGAAATTACCCGAGGACGTTCGGACATTTATGATATCCTGACGCATTTGACCTTTATCTTCATCGAATCTCATAAAATTAAAGACAGTGTTTTGCTCGATGAAAATGGTGAGGTGACTCGCGATTGGGAAAAACTGGAGGAAGTGGTAACACAATCAAAAAAATTATCCCAAAACGATAAGGAAAAAGCCATTTCACATGTTTCTAATATATTAGGAAGAAGTTTTATTGAAATCTTGGATATCTATGATGCTTTTGGAACTGCCGAAAAACCAGACCGTTTCCTTCATGTCATTTATTGGTTGGGAAAATTGGCCTTGGAAGAGGTTTTGGAAAACAAGAAACGCACCATCACGTTTAGTCCGATTTTGAGAGAACGATTGGGACATCACATACACGGAGAAATTTGGGCCACCAATATTAAAGAAGTTCTGCGAGATAATGATTTGCTGAACCGTCCGATTCACATCATCAGTGCGAATATGCACAGTGTGATGAATTCGATTTTTGCGACACACGTCTTGAAAACAAAATTCAAGGACAAGTCGGATTTCTTTATTTTTGAAGAATTGAGCAAGTCTGGAGCCAATGAAGTTCGTGACAAGGTAGAAGAATTTGCCAAACAACACGGAATGATTTCGCTTCCCGACAGTTCAGGAACCAACATCGACGTTCAAATTTTTGATACGGCGAAAATCGATTGGAAGAAATCGGCTTTTCCTGGTGCAAAACTAGACGAAGACAAGCCTGTAATAATTGTGATGGATTATGCGTTTGGAGAACAAGCCTATGAAACCATCGATGAATTGTTGAAACCTTACAAAGAATCTAAAGACAAGAAAGTATTGTTGAATGTGGTTTCGGTTTCAATCATGGGTAAAGCTGGAATTCTTGAAGGTGGAAAAGGAGACATCATGATTCCATCGGCCCATATCAACGAAGGAACGGCCGATAATTATTGGTTTGATAATGAATTGACTGCCGATATGTTCGAAGGAAATGACATCGCTGTTTTTGCCGGACCTATGGTTACGGTTTTAGGAACATCATTGCAGAATAAAGACTTGTTAAAGTTTTTCCATGACTCGACTTGGGGAGTAATTGGTTTGGAAATGGAAGGAGCATATTATCAGAAAGCCATCCAATCGGCATCAAGAATCAGGAAAAGCATCAACCCGGATGTGAAAGTTAGATATGCCTATTATGCTTCGGATAATCCTCTGGAAACGGGAAGTACACTGGCTTCTGGCGGATTGGGAACAACTGGTGTAAAGCCAACCTATTTGATTACCATCAAGATATTAGAACAAATTTTTAACGTAAAATAAATAAGTTACAATGAATACTACTCCAAAGCAAAATTCAGACGATCAAGAAATTGATTTGTCGCAGATTTCGAGAAAAATCAACCAAGGATTTCAGAATATGGGTGGTTTTATTTTTGATTGCATTCAGTTTGTTTTTAAAAATGCCATCATAATTGCCGTTTTATTTATAGTTGGAATTGGCTTGGGATATTTTTTAGATACTAATCAAAAATCATACAAGCACGAACTTATTGTAATTCCCAATTTCGGAAGTGCTGATTATTTATATGGAAAAGTCGAGCTGATCAATTCTAAAATAAAGGAACGCGATACGGTTTTCTTGAAAGGTCTCGGATTAAAATATCCAAAGAAAATATCTAAATTAGAAATACAACCAATTGTTGACCCGTATAATTTCATTAGAGACAGAGAAGAAAATTTTGAACTTTTGAAATTGATGGCTGAAGATGGTAGCATTGACAAGGTTTTAACTGACAAGATTACTAGTAAAAACTACAACTACCACAGTATTACATTTTCAACAAAAGGAAAAGCAACGGATGAAAATACAATTCAACCTTTATTGAACAGCCTTAACGACAGTGAATATTTCAGGTTAATTCAGAAAAACATAGTTAGCAATGTCAAGGTGAAAATGGAATATAACGAGCAAACCTTGAATCAAATTAATGCGGTTTTGAATAGTTTTGCAAATGAAGTAAGTAGAGGTTCTAGCAATTCAAATTTGGTTTATTATAACGAAAATACGCAGCTTAATGAAGTTTTGCAGGCCAAATACAATCTAGTATCTGAACAAGGAAATAGAAGAATTGAATTGGTTAATTATGAAAAGATCATAAAAGACGTAAGTGTGATTGCCAATATTGAAAAAGGTTCTAAAAACAAACTCATCCTGCCATTGTTATTGATTTTTATCTTCGTGATAGGAAAATTATTTTTTGGTTTCTACAAAAATCAATCTGCAAAATTCAAAGAAAGAACAGTAAACTAAAAAGCTATGAAAGGAATTATTTTAGCGGGAGGTTCAGGAACGCGTTTGCATCCTTTAACGTTGGCGGTAAGTAAACAATTGATGCCCATTTATGACAAACCGATGATTTATTATCCGTTGTCGTCCTTAATTTGGTCCGGAATTAGAGAAATATTGATAATTTCCACACCTCACGATTTGCCTCTTTTCAGGCAATTGTTGGGAGATGGTTCCAGGTTAGGATGCCGATTTGAATATGCAGTCCAGGAACATCCAAATGGTCTGGCTGAGGCTTTTGTTATTGGAAAAGAATTTATTGGAAATGATAAAGTAGCCTTGGTTTTAGGCGATAATATTTTTTATGGAACAGGTCTTTCAGATTTGCTTCAAGCTAATAATGACCCAGATGGTGGCATTATTTATGCCTATCATGTTCACGATCCTGAACGTTATGGCGTGGTAGACTTTGACGAAAATGGAAAAGTGCTTTCTATCGAAGAAAAACCCCTTTCCCCAAAATCAAATTATGCCGTTCCAGGAATTTATTTCTACGACAATGATGTTGTTGAAATTGCAGCAAATATAAAACCAAGCCATAGAGGCGAAATTGAAATTACTGATGTCAACAAAGAATACTTGAGAAGAGGAAAACTCAAAGTTAGTATTTTAGATAGAGGAACCGCTTGGTTTGATACCGGAACATTTAATTCCTTGATGCAAGCTTCACAGTTCGTTCAAGTTATTGAAGAACGTCAAGGATTGAAAATTGGTTCAATCGAAGAAGCCGCTTTCAAGATGGGCTTCATTGATGCAGAACAATTGAGGAAATTGGCAGAACCATTATTGAAAAGTGGATACGGAAAGCATTTGTTAAGCATTATATAAATTATGAATTTTATACCAACCAAATTAAAAGGATGTTTTGTCCTTGAGCCCAAAATAATTTTTGATGAAAGAGGTTATTTCATGGAAAGCTTCAATGAAAAAACTTTTCAAGAAAACACCAATCAAGAAGTTCATTTTGTTCAAGACAATCAATCCTATTCTACAAAAGGCGTTTTAAGAGGGTTGCATTATCAAACGGGCGAACATGCTCAGGCAAAATTGGTTCGTGTTCTATCGGGCGAAGTTTTGGATGTGGCGGTAGATATCCGTCCCGATTCTGAAACTTTTGGGCAACATGTTTCTATCATGCTTTCGGCAGAAAATCAAAAGCAATTTTTTGTTCCAAGAGGTTTTGCACATGGATTTTTGGTATTGAGCGAAACAGCAACTTTTTTCTACAAATGCGATAATTTTTATAATAAAGAATCCGAAGGTGGCATTATTTATAATGATCCAAGTCTAAACATCGACTGGCAATTTCAAGAAAGCGAACTTATAATTTCCGAGAAAGACAAAGTGCAACCAACAATTGATAACGCAAAAAAAGCATGGTAGTAGTAGTAACAGGAGCTTCAGGACAATTGGGACAATCCTTGCAATTTATTGCACCAAACTATCCCCAAATCAAGTTTCATTTTTATAATTCATCCGAGTTGAATATTACGGATTTAGAAAATTGCAAAACCATTTTTTCTGAAATAAAACCTGATTTTTGCATCAATGCAGCAGCCTATACTGCAGTTGATAAAGCCGAAAGCGAACCAGAAAAAGCATATGCAATAAACGTTACAGGAGCTGAAAATTTGGCAAAAGTTTGCAAAGAAAACAACACGGTTTTGCTTCATATTTCTACCGATTTTGTTTTTGATGGAAATGCTTCAAAACCTTATACCGAAGACGACACTCCAAATCCGACAGGAGTTTATGGACAAACCAAATTGGACGGAGAAAAAGCCATTCAGGAAATCTGGGAAAAACATTTCATCATCAGGACATCGTGGGTATATTCTCAATTTGGGAATAATTTCATGAAGACAATGTTGAGGTTGGGTGCCGAAAGAGATTCACTTTCAGTTGTAAACGACCAAATTGGAACTCCAACAAATGCAGTTGATTTGGCAGAAGTTTTGGTGAGAATTATCACATTTTGCCATGCTGAACTTGTTTTAGCATCTCAATCCCATCTTCCATTTTCCATCTTCCATCTTTCATCTAAAATTTTCAACTTCAGCAACGAAGGTCAGTGCTCTTGGTATGAATTTGCTAAAAAAATATTTGAAATTAATAAAATTGAAATAGATTTACAGCCGATTCCTACTTCAAGCTATCCTACCCCTGCGAAACGTCCTAGTTATAGTGTTTTGGATAAGAGTAAGATAAAGGAGGTTTTTGGTTCAGAAATTTCGGAAGAAATTTCGGATTGGGAAGAAAGGTTAAAAGAAATTTGAAAAAATTAGCAATTATTGGCGCTAGCTATTTACAACTTCCATTAGTGGAAAAAGCAAAAGAAATGGGCATAGAGACTCATTGTTTTGCTTGGCCAGAAGGTGCGGTGTGTAAAGACATTGCCGATTATTTTTATCCAATTTCTATTTTAAAAAAAGAAGATATTTTACAGAAATGCATTGAAATTAATATTGATGGAATTACCACAATAGCTACAGATATGGCGGTTCCAACCATTTGCTATGTTGCAGAAAAAATGGATTTAGTTTCAAATAGTTTTACTTCTTCATTTGCTTCTACAAACAAAGGTGCAATGAGAAATGCTTTTAGAAAAGACAATTGTTGTATTCCTAAATTTATAGAAATAAATAATAGCACATTTAATATTAAGGGTTTCAAATTTCCACTTATTGTAAAGCCTGTAGATCGGTCTGGAAGTAGAGGAGTGACAAAAGTTATGTTTGAAAATGAACTATTACAAGCTATTATTTATGCTATAGATGAATCATTTTCTAAAAAAGCCATAGTAGAAGAATATATTGAAGGTGATGAAGTAAGTGTGGAATCTATTTCGTGGAATGGAGAACACACAATATTGGCAATTACGGATAAAATTACAACTGGAGCACCACATTTTGTAGAATTAGAACACCATCAGCCTTCCGGATTATCAAAAGAGATCCAGGATAAAATTAAAACAGAAGCGATTAAATGTTTAAAAGCATTAGATATTAATTTTGGTGCAGCACATTCTGAATTTAAAATCACATCAGCTGGAGAAGTTTATGTCATAGAAGTTGGAGCAAGGATGGGTGGCGACTTTATAGGTTCTCATTTAGTTAAATTATCAACTAGTTACGATTTTTTAGAAGGTGTAATTAATATTGCATTAGGGAAATACAAAAAACCAATTTTAAAAGCCAATAATTTCTCGGGAGTTTATTTTTTATGTAAACAAACCGAACAAATTTTACCTTATTTTAGTCAAATAAATATATTTGATATTCAAAAAGAAATTCAAAATACAGAATTAATAAATATCACAAATAGTAACGACAGATCTGGATATTTAATTTATCAAGATACTAAAAAAATAAAACTATTATGAAACTTTCAGTAGTTACTACATTATATAAATCTAAAGGTTTTCTGGAAGTTTTCTTGAAAGAAATAATCAGTGCTATAGAAATAATAGCGGTTGAAAATTTTGAATTAATTTTTGTAAATGACGGTTCGCCAGACGATTCTATAGCCTATTTGTTAGAAAGGAAAAAAGATATATCTCAAATAAAAATTATAGATTTATCTAGGAATTTTGGACACCATTATGCCATTCAGGCAGGATTAAGTTATGCCACTGGTGATTACATTTTTCTTATAGATAATGATTTAGAGACGCCTCCAAGTATTTTAATTGATTTTTATAATGAAATAAAAAGGGATACTACCACCGATGTGGTTTATGGTTATCAAGAAGCTAGAAAAGGTAACTTTATAGAGAAGAAAGCAGGAAGTGTTTTTTGGGTTTTAATCAATAAATTGTCAGACACAAAAATCCCTCATAATATACTTACAGAAAGATTAATGACAAGGCAATATGTTAATGAGTTATTACGATTACAAGACGCAAATTTATTTATTGGCGGAATGTTTTATTGGGTAGGTTTTAATCAAAAAGGGATTTCAGTTAAAAAGGGATTTAGAAAAGGAGCTAGTACTTATACGATAAAAAAAAGAGCCGAATTGATGCTACAGGCAATAACTTCATTTTCTGGTAAGCCATTAGAATGGTTATTTTACATAGGTGTATCAATTTCTTTTTTTAGTTTTCTTTTTTTAATGTATTTAGCTGTACAAAAAATAATTCATCAAGGTGAAGTGCAATTAGGTTGGACATCTATTGTGGCAATTAATGTTTTAATTTTAGGAATTATTTCAACCTTTTTAGGTTTGATTGGCATCTATATTTTTAAAATATTTAAACAAGTACAAGGAAGACCAAATGCTATAATAAAGAAGATTTATGAATAAAGTTTTAGCAATTTTAGGAGCAGGAGAACTTGGAAAACAAATTGCAAACTTTGCATTAATAGATAAGCATTATAGCAAGGTCATTTTTTATGATGACTTTAATATTGATAAAGAAATTAAAGGAAATACAAACGATTTAGTTAATGATTTTAATTCTAATTTTTTTGACGAACTAATTATTGGAATAGGGTATAATCATTTAAAAGCAAGAGAGGAAAAGTTTAATTTTTTAAAAGATAAAATAAAATTTGGCAAAATAATTCATTCCACATCTTGGGTTGATAAATCAGCAAATATTCAAGACGGATGTGTTATATATCCAAAATGTGCAATAGATAAAAAGGTAATTATAAAACACAACACCATACTTAATTTGAATTGTACTATTGCACACGATACTATTATTGGATCTAGTTGTTTTTTAGCACCATCTGTTTCGATAGCTGGTTTTTGTTTGATTGAAGAGGAATGTTTTATAGGAATTAACGCATCAATTAAAGACAATATTACTATTGTAAACGAAGCAACTATCGGAGCAGGAACTGTAGTTGTAAAAAATATTATCAAAAAAGGATTATACGTTGGTAATCCAGCAAAATTTATAAGATAACATGATTCCATTTAACAAGCCGTATTTATCAGGAAAAGAAACAGAATATATTTCAGATGCAGTTGCTTCTGGAAAAATATCTGGAAACGGAAAATACACACAAAAATGTCAGGAATATTTTGAAAATAATTTTGGCTTCAAAAAAACATTACTTACAACATCGTGTACCGATGCGCTAGAAATGGCGGCAATACTTATTGATTTAAAAGTAGGCGATGAGGTAATTATGCCATCATATACTTTTGTTTCAACATCAAATGCCTTTGTTTTAAGAGGTGCAAAAATAGTTTTTGCCGATAGTTTACCCAATCATCCAAACATGGATTGCAGTAAGTTGGAGTCGTTAATTACGTCAAAAACCAAAGCTATTGTTCCGGTTCATTATGCTGGCGTTGCATGTGATATGGATGTAATTATGGAATTGGCAAAAGAACACAATTTATTTGTAATAGAAGATGCAGCACAAGCTATTGATAGTTATTATACCGGAAAAGACGGAATTAAAAAAGCTTTAGGTTCAATAGGACATTTAGCCGCTTTTTCTTTTCATGAAACCAAAAATATTATTTCCGGCGAAGGAGGAATGTTAGCAATAAATGACGAACAATTTATAGAACGTGCCGAAATTATTTGGGAAAAAGGAACCAATCGCTCTGCATTTTTTAGAGGCGAAGTAGATAAATATGGCTGGGTTGATATTGGAAGTTCGTTTTTACCATCAGAAATCATAGCAGCATTTTTATGGGCACAATTAGAAAATCTAGAAGATATTCAACAAAAAAGAAAATCACACTGGGAAAACTATAAAAAACAATTAGAAAACTGGGCTTTAAAAAATGAAATTCAACTGCCAATAATTCCAGATTATGCTACCAATAATGGACATATGTTTTTTATAAAATGTAAAAATATTGAACAACGTACAGAAATAATAAATAAATTAAAATCAAAAAACATACATCCTGTTTTTCATTATATCAGCTTGCATTCAAGCCCATA
Source organism: Flavobacterium arsenatis (assembly GCF_031456785.1). NCBI lineage: Bacteria > Pseudomonadati > Bacteroidota > Flavobacteriia > Flavobacteriales > Flavobacteriaceae > Flavobacterium > Flavobacterium arsenatis. Next base: position 130,706 of record NZ_JAVDVI010000012.1, on the reverse strand, counting down.
TTATATTGATAAACATGATGGAAGAATTTTAAATAATACAGATAATTTTACTGATACTTTATTAAGACTGCCTTTGTTTTATGAGTTAGATGTAAAGGAAGTAATAAATGAAATAATTGATGGAGTTTCTTACAATGAAACTTAGCATCTTATTTCTGTAAATAAACCTTTTAAAATATAACATGGATATCAATGTTAATTTGAAAAATAAAATTTTTAGAATATTAGTTAATGAGTAAAGTTTATTTTCAAAATTTAAACAGTTTAAGATTTATTGCTGCAATTTTAGTAGTGATTCACCATATAGAACAGTTCAAAAAAATTATGCATTTACCCAATTATTTTGATAATTTAATCATTAATAATCTTGGTAAAATTGGTGTAAATTTATTTTTTGTATTAAGTGGTTTTTTGATTACTTTTTTATTATTGACAGAAAAAAACAACTCAAACACTATATCTGTTTCAAAGTTTTACAAAAGAAGAATACTAAGAATTTGGCCTTTGTATTTTTTACTTATAGTATTGAGCTTTTTTGTTTTTCCACAAATAAAAATCCTTCAAATTAACGAACTTTCAAATAGCATACATGATAATTTTATTTCAAAACTTATATTGTTCATTTGTTTTTTACCAAATTTATGTTTAGGCATTTTTCCTCCAGTTTTGTTTGCAAGTCAAATGTGGTCAATTGGATATGAGGAGCAATTTTATTTAATATGGCCTTGGATTTTAAAAAAAACAAAACCATTAAAAAACCTAATGATAATTTTGTTTTCAAGTTATATAATATTAAAAACAATGCTGATTTTTGTGTTTAAAAGTGAATTAATAAAAAACAATTTATATGATAAAATTATTTTGTTTTTTGATTTCCCATCATTTGATTCATTATTAGTGGGAGGTTTTTTCGCCTATTTAGTTTTTATTAATTATAGAATTCTTCACTACTTTTATAAACCAATTCTTCAAGTCATTATATATTTGTTGTTATTATTTTTTATTGTCTTTAACTCATATTTTTCCTTGTATATTAATCAAATTTATTCTATTTTGTTTGGATTAATCATTGTTAATTTATCAAAAAACAATAAAAGTATTTTTAAATTAGAAAATAAAATTTTTAATTACTTAGGGCAAGTAACATATAGTATGTATATGTTTCACTCAGTAATAATTGTTTTGGTATTAAACACAATGCAAATAATTAATAATAAAAACATATTTATTGAATATTTTACAATACTAACACTCACTGTGTTTTTTTCAATTTTTTCTTATGAATTTTTTGAGAAATACTTCATTAAATTAAAAAATAGATTTAAATAAAATTATGGACATAAACATAAATATTAACTCAAAAAAAATAAAGTTTAATTATATTTTAACGGCAATAATAATTTTAGCAATCATTTTAAGACTTTATAAATTGGATTTTCAAGGTGCTTGGCTAGATGAATTACACACTTTAAAAGAAGCTGACCCAAATTTAACCTTTAAAGAATTTGATGATGTAATTATGTTTAGAGAAGGAATTCCTCATTTTTACTTTTTAGTTGTTCGCTTTTTTAGTTTAATTTTTGGACATACTTTATATACAATTCGATTGGTGTCTGTAATATCTGGTGTAATATCTGTTTATGGAATGTATTTGCTTGGGAAATCTATGAAAGATAAGGAAACAGGTTATATTGCGGCTTGTTTGTTAGCGGTACACCCTTTTCTCATTGAATATTCTCAAGAAGCAAGATCGTATGAAATGTTAGCTATGTTTTTAATTTTATCTGTATACAGGCTAACATTGTTTTTAAAAAATATAAATCTTAAAAATGCTATTTATTTAGGTATTTTTAGTGGGTTAATTACAAACACTCAACCAATAGCAATTGTTTGTGTAATGAGTATTTATTTAATAATTGCTATCTGGTTTTTGTTTTTAAAAACAAAAGAAGAAAGAATAAATTATATTAAATATAGTTTTTTATCAGGAATTGTAACGTTATTAGTTTTTTATCCAGTCTATCAAATTGTAGAAAAAGTTTCTAAAGCAACATCATCTTTTTGGACACAAAAACCAAGTTATGAATATGTTGTTTTTGTTTTACAACAAATTACAGGGGGAAACAATGTGTTATTATTAATATCAATTTTTTCATTTCCTTTCTTTTTAGTACTAATAATTATTGGTTTGAAAAAGAAAGAAGACTTTAGTAAAAACCAAAATTTATTAAATTTTATTATTGTTTTTGTTTGGGTTGGTTTTTACTTTTTATTTATTTTAATAAAATCCTACGGGCAAACATCGTTAATATTACCAAGATATTTAATTGCATTAGCGCCAGGATTTGTTCTATCTATATCATTATTAATATCTTATTTTAGAAATGTAAAAATTAAATTTTCACTAACGTTAATAATGGCTTTTGTTTTTTTATATAGTTTATTTGTTCAAAAAGATTATTATAACACTAGAGTAAAATCACAGTTTAATGAATTAGCAATTAGAGTTTTAGATGAAAATAAAAACAAAGAAACAATAGTTTCAAATTGGGGTTGGCTTCTATCGTTTTATTTAGATAGAGAATACACAAATAAAAATATTTACGAAAAAAACCTAGATTTGTACATAAACGACGTTAAAACAAATTCAGTCATTCAAGAAAACTTCTGGTATATTGATGGAAATTCAAGACCATATGCTGTTGCCCCAGAAACACAGGATTTCTTAGATAAAAATTACACATTAAATAAAAGCATTGATTTACATGATTGTTGGGCTAAACATTACATATCCAATAAAATAATTTCTAAAAGTGAAAAATCTTTAAAGTTAAATCAATTTAGTAATGCTCAATTTGACGGCACTGGAAACCTAATGTTCTTTGAAAACTCAAAATCAAGTTCTTTACCAATGGTTTTAGAAAAAGGAAAATATTCTATTGAAATTTCATGTATTAGTCATCCGCAATCAAAAATTGATAACGAAAATGCAAAATTTATGGTTTTTATAAATGACAAAATTTATGGAACATTTGAATCATCAGAAAAAGCAATTGAAACCATCAAAATTGATTACAATCAAGAAGTATCTTCTGATTTTCAACTAGATATAGCTTTTATTAATGATTTTTCGAAAGGAAACGTTGATAGAAACCTACAAATTTCAAAAATTGAAATAAAAATAAAATAAAATTATATATTTGCAAAAACTTAAAAAAATGAAAAATAATTTTTTAATACTTTTATTAGTATCAATAGCAACATTAGTTTCGTGTAACGGTAAAAATGAAGAATCTAAAGAGAATAAAGAAAACACAGAACCAGTAAATGAGTTTTTTAGTGTTGAAATTGATGCATTTGCGTCAAAAACTGATGATTTCGCTATGTATTTTTCAGAAGATGGAACGTCAAACTTTGAAGACATAAATGCTAAATGGTATGGTATTAATGGAGGGAAGACATCTCAAGTTGTTTTGTATAATTTGTCGGAAGAAACTTTACCAACTCATGTTCGTTTAGATTTTGGATTAAAAAATCAAGATTCAGTTGTAGTTAAAAGCGTTAAATTTGATTATTATGGTAATAAATTTCAATTTAAAGGGTCAGATTTCTTTAACTATTTTATTAAAGACGAACAATTTGTAACAAAAACAGACCCTGCAAAAGGGACGTTAACAATTTTAGCAAAAGATGGTGTGTATAAAACGCCATACTATTATCCAACACAATTAACAGTTGATAAGATAAAGGAAATAACAACAAAGAAATAATTTAAAAGTGAACGAAAGTTCACTTTTTTTTTGAAATAAAACTAGTATTTTTACGTAATCAAGTAAAAACCTATGAAAGCAATAAAAATAATAAGTTTTGTAGCAGTATTAACATTGTTTTTTAATTGTGAAAATAAAAACAATATAAATCAGCTTGTAGTAAGCATAGATGCTGTAATAAAAACTACAGATTCTATAAACACATATTATACTACCGATAATTCTATAGAATTTAATGATAAGCAGTCTTTTTGGACCAAAATAAAAGGAAGCAAGAAAAATCAAAAAATACAAATTGTTTTTCCAGATTCTATTCAGCCAAAACAAATACGTCTTGACTTTGGAAGAAATATCAGTCAACCTGAAATTATAATAAACGAAGTAAAATTCACTTATAAGAATAAAAACTTTACTGCAAAAGGTGAAGAAGTTTATTATTTATTTAGAGTAGATGATTCAAACACAACCATTGATAAACTTACAGGAAGTTTAGAAAGAAAAGAAAAAAACCAAATTGTTGGACCTTCACTATACCCTAACGGTGATGAATTATTTAAAACTTTAAATCAGCTGTATTCTAAAAAAGATCAGAAATAAATGCACCAATTGCTTAAGAAAATACTATTCCACAAGCAATTCCAAAAACTTAGCATTTATGGTTTTGGTCAGCTCTTTAATCTAGTAACACCTTTATTGGTGATTCCTTATATTGTATCGGTTTGTGGCGAAGAAAATTTTGGAAAATCAGCCGTAGGAATGGCAATTGCCTTTTTCTTAATTGTTTTTGTTGATTTTGGATCCGATATAATTGGCGTTAGGGATGTTGCTGTCAACAGGGACAATTCCGAAATTCTGAATAAGATTTTCACCACAACCTATTTGGTAAAAGCCATTATTTTAATTGCTGTATTGGTAATTACAAGTATCATTTTCTTTTCCTTTCCTTATTTTCAATCAGAAAGACAAATGTTCTTTCTCGGACTTCTTGTACTAGTAGGACAATTCATTAACCCAACATGGTTCTTGCAAGGAATAGAAAACGTTAAATGGATTACGGTTTTAAATATAATTTCAAAAACAATTTACCTTTTCGGGATTTTCATTACCATAAAAAAGGAATCAGATTATATCTACATCAATATGTGGTGGGGAATCGGAATGATTGTTTCGAACACTTTAATGTTTATATTGGTGTTGAGGAAGCACCAATTCTCATTTCTTTCGGTCAATAAATCGGATGTTGTGCATCATATCAGAAAAGATTTTTCAATGTTCTCTTCACAAATATTTGTTTCATTGCAGCTATATGCCCCTGTTGTATTGATCAGTTATTTCGGAAATAATTTGATGGCGGGACAATACCGAATTGTAGAACAAATTATCGTTATTTTCAAGACCTATATCTTTTTGTTTTTTAATTATGTTTTCCCGAAAGTTTGCTATTTGATAGAAATTGATTATAAAAAAGGTATCAAAAATTGGCTGATTTATAATGGGGCAAATCTAATCTTGATCGCAATAGGTATGGTTTTTTTATATACGTTCTCTTATGAGATTGTGTCGTATTTTAATCCGACAAATCGATATATTTTAAGTAATTTATTACAAGTAGCTGTTTTTATACCCTTGATTTTAGCCATCTCCATTCCCTTAAAACAATTGATCCTGGCATTAAACTATAAACTTTTTTATGTGAAATTAACCTCAATAATGGTAGTCATAAATTTGATTACGATTGTTGTTCTATTGCCAAAACTTCAGGTTTATGGCGTTTTTTATTCCCTGATAGCAACGGATTTAATTGTTATTATTTTTTATCTTTACCAACTAAAGAAAACCCAAAAGCTTTTATGATAAAGAATTTATTTCAAAAGTTATTAAATAAATCTGGAAAAAGCTATGTTGTAGATGCTAGAATTCCTCAAAAACTCATTGTAGCGGTTCTTCTAAAAAGAAGCACGATGCTCATCAGAGGCATTCTTAAAACAGGAAAAAAAGTTTTTATAGGATCTAATACTAAAATTCAAAATCCACAAAATATAGTTTTCGGAAAAAGCGTTACCATTGACGAACATTGTCGTATTGATGGATTTTCATCAGAAGAGATTATCCTTGGCGATTGTGTAAAAATAGGAGCCTATTCCACACTTAGTTCAACCAGCCACATGTCAAAATACGGAAAGGGATTAAAAATGGGTAACAATTCCGCAATTGGCCAATTTACAGAGTTTGGAGCTGCCGGAGGAATAGAAATTGGAAACGATGTGATAATGGGATCTTACATCAGTTTTCATTCAGAGAATCACAATTATAGCGATACTTCAAAACTTATCAGAGAACAAGGCGTTACATCCAAAGGGATAAAATTAGGGAACAATATTTGGGTTGGAGCCAAAGTTACTTTTCTGGACGGTTGTGTTGTAGGCAACAATTCTGTAGTTGCAGCCGGAGCAGTTGTCAACGGCATTTATCCAGACAATTCAATAATTGGAGGTGTTCCTGCAAAAGTATTAAAATCTATTTAGGATGAGAATAGTACTCAATAAAGCAAACCTGAATCAATTTCTTTTTATTGTTTGTGTAATAGTTCCGTTTTTTAACATCTATGAACTCTCTTTTGTAGTTTGGATGACTGCAATACTTCTTACCATAAAAAACAATTATTCGATAGAATTTGTAAAGTATATAAGCATCTTTATTCTAATTTTTTTATTGGCAATAGTTGTAGGCTTCTTCTATGATTACATGCTTTATTTTGTAATAAGGGATATAACTTATTTGTTAAAACCAATATCCGGACTCCTTCTAGGTTATCAGCTGTTCCATAAAAGCATCAAAAATCCTTTTCAATTTGTTGCCTATGCTGGAGTTGCAATAGCATCTTATCACTTAATTCTAATAGGATATGGATTTATATTTGAAGGGGCTAGAAACGTAAGAGAAATTAGGCAATATGCTGGATATTTTAATGATTTTGAAATATACACGCTGATTTTATTAATATTTAGGGACAAATTCAATTTGGAGTTTTCCAAAAGGAAAAGTATAATCTTCCTGACAATTTTAGCAATATCTAGTTTCTTCTATCTGGCTAGAACCAACTTTATCCAATTTGTCATCCTTATTATGGCAATTAAGGGGCTTTTTGTTTTAAATAAAAGAGCACTTATTGTAATTACGACTGTTGTAATACTGGTAATTTCGAGCTACACGGCAATTTATTATTACAATCCCGTAAGGAATGGTAAAGGAGTCGATGAGTTTTTATATAAAATCAAGGTGGCTCCATCCGAAGCATTCAGTACCAAAATAAACAGAGACGATTGGAAACAATTTCATGATAATTACAGATCGTATGAAAACATAAGGACCATTCAGCAATTGTCCCATAATTCAACTTTATTATTTGGAGAAGGTATAGGCTCACAAGTAGATTTAAAACAAAAAGTTTATTTGGGGGATATGGACTTACGATATATTTCCATACTTCATAATGGATACATGACTGTCCTTTTAAAGACTGGATTTTTAGGATTATTGATCTATTTATATTCGATTTTTTTCTTTTTTAGACGAAATACCTATAGTGATCCTCATTTAATAAACATCCATCACCTGTTCATAGGAACAGGAGTTTTCCTCATCATATCCAATTGGGTTTTTATGGGTTTTTACAATTTGATTGACACAAAAATATTGTTGATTGGATTTTTATTCGCCTATAAACATCACCTAATAAAATCAGGAAAACAATGAAAAACATCCTTTTCATACATCAATCTGCAGAACTCTACGGTTCAGATAAAACGCTTCTATTATTACTAAAAAACCTCGATAAAACAAAGTTTAGTTCAGTTGTTGTTCTGCCTTTTGACGGTCCTTTGAAAGCTGAACTTGAAAAAGCAAACATAAAAGTGATCATTGCTCCAGTTTTAAAGTTATATCGAAAAATGTTTTCACCCAAAAACATTTTGAAGTTTTTTAAAGAAATTAAGGAAGCATTTAAAGTAGTCGATAATTTAAACAAAGAACATAAATTTGATTTAATTTATTCGAATACTTTAGCTGTATTGCTGGGGATGATTTATGCTAATAGAAGAAAAATAAAACACATTTGGCATGTGCATGAAATTATTGTTCATCCAAAAATCATTGCTACTATTTTCCCAAAATTATTAAATAAATATACGGCTCTAGTTATCTGTAATTCTAACTCCACTAAAAAAAATCTAATCGATAGAATTACTGAATTAGACCAAAAAACTGTCGTTATTTATAATGGTTTAGAAACAGGTAATTTAAGAATAACGAATTCATCAAAAGAAAAATTTGGGTTTAATTCAGACGATATAATTATAACTTTGGTTGGAAGAATAAGTAGATTAAAAGGACATAAGTGGTTGTTAGCAACTTTTATTAATAAATTATCTAGAAATCAAAAGGTTAAGTTATTATTTGTTGGTTCACCTGTGATAGGTCAAGAATATTATTTAGAGGAAATAGAGCAAATTATTTTAGAAAATGAAATTAATGATAAGGTAAAAATTATTCCTTTTACAAAAGAATTGTCACAGATTTGGTCTGTAACTGATATCGCGATTATGCCTTCATCAGAAGCAGAATCTTTTGGTTTAGTTGCCGTAGAAGCGATGCTGGCTCAAAAACCTGTTATTGGCTCCAATCATGGCGGATTGACCGAAATCATCCTCAATAATGAAACAGGATTTCTGGTAGAACCAAACAATGAAAATGAATTAGCAGAAGCAATTTCTAAACTTGTAGAAAGTCCAGAATTAAGAAAATTATACGGGGAAAACGGCTACCAAAGAGCTATTGACGAATTTTCAATTGAACGATATGTTCAAAATTTTGAAAAAGTGCTTTTGGAACAATAAGTTAATAAATGTTTTGTACTTCCTTTATTTAAAAAATTTATAAATAATGTATTTTTGCTCACAAAGAGTATGTTTTAATGAAAATAGCCATATTAGGAACCAGAGGAATACCCAATCATTACGGAGGTTTTGAACAGTTTGCAGAATTTTTCTCGGTTTATCTTGTTGAAAAAGGACACGAAGTATATTGTTATAATTCCCATAACCATAAATTTCAAGAAAAAACATTCCGTGGTGTAAACATCCTTCACCAACATGACCCAGAGTATAAATACGGAACCTTTGGACAATTTATTTATGATTACAACTGCATCATGGATTCCCGAAAAAGGAATTTTGACATCATCCTGCAGTTGGGTTATACCAGCAATTCAATTTGGTTTTTTCTTTTGCCCAAAAGGAAATCCATCATCATCACCAATATGGATGGGTTGGAATGGAAAAGGACAAAATATTCAAAACCAGTTCAGCAATTCTTGAAATTTGCCGAAAGATTGGCGGCCATTTCAAGCCATTATTTGGTTTCAGATTCATTGGGAATTAAAAAATTCTTGAAAGAGAAATACAACAAAGAATCTACTTATATTGCCTACGGAGCACATCCATTTACAAATCCGAATGAGGAAATTCTGAAGATATATGATGTTCAAAAAGAAGCATATAACATGATTATGGCCCGTTTTGAACCGGAAAATAATTTAGATATGGTTCTCGAAGGTGTTTCAATGAACGAAGAGAAAACGACGATTTTAGTTGTAGGAAACAACAATACAAAATATGGCGAATACCTGAAAAGCAAATACAAACCGTTTTCGAATATCCGCTTTATGGGAGGAATCTACAACTTGGAACATTTGGATAATCTAAGATATTTTTCGAACATCTATTTCCATGGTCATTCGGTTGGAGGAACAAACCCTTCTTTGCTAGAAGCGATGGCTTCAAAAGCACTGATTGCAGCTCACAATAACGACTTCAATAAGGGCGTTTTAAAAGAGAATGCACTCTATTTTTCAAATCCGGAAGAAGTGAAAAATATTCTTCTAACAATCAAAAAAAATAATAACTTGCACTTTGTTCAAAAGAATTTTGAATCGATTGTAGAAGAATTTAATTGGGATATAATCAATGGCAAATACTTACAATTATTTGAAGAATGTGTATCAGGACATAAAGCTAGAAACTAAAGAGAATCCAGCATTTCTATTCTTGTTTTTAGTTTTGTTCACCATTCCTCTAGGATATGCTGTCAATGGAATGGCTGTTGGTCTATTTGCCTTGGTAACTTTGGTGACCTTCAAGAAAAAGAATTTTAAGGTTGAGACTAATCTTGTTTTACCCATTCTTTTATACCTTTTAATGGCTGTGTCTATTCTTTGGTCCAGGGATGTAGAGGCAACTTCAAGAGCCATTTCAAAAGTACTTCCGCTGCTAATTCTGCCTTTGGCCTTTATGATGATGCCAAAGTTTTCGGAAGTTCAAAAGCGAAAAATAATCCATTATTATAGTATTGGAATCTTAACCTTCACGCTATTCTATCTCATCAGGGCTCTAATCAAATTTATAGCAACCAAGGACAGTTCGGTTTTCTTTTATCATGAATTGGTTACAGAGGATGTAAACGCCATCCATGTTTCTGTATATGTTACGTTGGCTTTTTTCTGCTTTTTCAGGAAAGCAAGCAAGAATATATTCGATAAAGTGGCAATGTGCATTCTGGCAGGTTTTATTTTTCTTTTGTCCTCAAAAAACATAATGCTGGTGTTTGTCCTTTTGGTTCTTTTTTATGAATTGTTCTATTTCAGAGCCACCCAAAAAATAAAATGGATTACCATTATATTGGTTTTACTCTTATCGGGAACCGTAATATTCTCCTCAAAAATCAGAGATCGCTTTTTAATAGAATTTCAATCCAACCAAGAAGAAGGAACTGTAAATCAAAATTTTAAAGGAGGATTGGTTTATAATGTTAGCGTTCAACAAGCTTGGTCCAAAGATAAATTCCAACCTAATGAATATTTTGCAGGAGCAGCTTTCAGAATTTATCAGATGAGAATTTTTAAAGAAATGCTTCAAGAAGACAACATCTTTTTTTCCGGATACGGACTCAATGCAACTGATTTTAGGATAGAAGAAAAAGCCATAGAGCATAACATTTTTTTAGGGAATGCAATGCATGAAGGATATCAAAAGAAGAATTTTCACAACCAATACATACAAATTTTTGCCGAAACAGGGGTATTTGGCCTCCTCTTGCTGTTATTAATTGTTATAGTAAATTTAAGAAAAGCAATAAACACAAAAGATTTTATCCATTTTTGTTTTGCAGTTCTTATGATAAGTTTATTTTTGACAGAATCTTTCTTGGCAAGGCAAAGAGGAGTTGTTTTTTTTACAGCTATCTATTGTCTGTTTAATTCAGGATACTTACAAATACCCTTAAATAAAAATAATTTATGAAAAGAATACTAATTACTGGAGCAGCGGGTTTTTTAGGCTCACATCTTTGCGACAGGTTCATTGCCGAAGGCTATTTTGTTATTGGAATGGATAATCTCATTACTGGAGATTTGAAGAATATAGAGCATCTTTTCAAACTTGAAAATTTTGAATTCTATCATCATGATATTACAAAATTTGTCCATATTCCCGGTAATTTAGATTACATACTACATTTTGCGTCACCAGCAAGTCCAATCGATTATTTAAAAATTCCAATTCAGACTTTAAAGGTAGGTTCATTGGGAACTCACAATTTGCTAGGTCTCGCAAGGGTTAAAAAAGCCAGAATTTTAATTGCATCAACATCTGAAGTATATGGAGATCCTTTGGTTCATCCACAAACAGAGGAATATTACGGGAACGTAAATACAATAGGGCCAAGAGGTGTTTATGACGAAGCCAAACGTTTTCAGGAATCCATAACAATGGCCTATCATACTTTTCACGGTGTAGAAACTAGAATCGTTAGAATTTTCAACACCTATGGACCAAGAATGAGGCTCAATGACGGTCGTGTAATTCCCGCATTCATAGGTCAGGCTTTACGCGGTGAAGATCTAACCATTTTTGGAGACGGAATGCAAACGCGTTCCTTCTGCTATGTAGATGATCAGGTGGAAGGAATTTTCAGGCTCTTGCATTCGGACTATGCTTTACCTGTAAATATTGGAAATCCAGATGAAATCACGATAAAAGATTTTGCAGAAGAAATTATAAAATTAACAGGAACCGACCAAAAAGTAGTATTCCATCCGTTGCCGATAAACGACCCAATGCAACGTCAACCAGACACTACAAAAGCAAAAGAGCTATTAGGATGGGAAGCCAAAGTTTCTAGAAGCGAAGGAATGAAAATTACCTATGAGTATTTCAAATCATTATCAAGCGAAGAGCTCTTAAAGGAAGAACATAAAGATTTTACTGGATATATTCATTAAATAATGACTACAACCCATACAGGAAGATATTCAAAATACATCAGACCTTTTAGTTTACTAATAGATCTATTTGTACTAAATATTCTATGTCTATTTTTCTTCAGGGAACTCAATGTGAATATATCTTATTATATTGTTTATCAATTTATTGGGTGGGTTGTTGTTGCTTTATCTGTAAAATTTTATCAAATTTATCGATTTACTACACCAGTAGAAATTCTATCTAAAATTTTCAAGCAATGCATACTTTTTTTGCTTGTTGTCATAGCCTTTTTCCCCTTTTTTAAGGAAACTATTTTTAGTGGTAAGGCAATTGCTCTTTTTATTACGGTTAGTTTTTTAGCCATAACCGCATCAAAGTTCTTATTGTTTTATTATTTAAAAAGATACAGGATCGTTACCGGTAGTAATTACAGAAATGCAGTAATCATTGGCTATTCACAGGAATCAATAAGACTAAAAGAGCTTTTTGAAACAAGAAATGATTATGGCTACAGATTCTTAGGTTATTTTTCAGATAAAAAAAACAATGAATCGATAAAAGGGAAAATAGCTGATTTAGAATCTTTTGTGATTGAGAATAGTGTAGATGAAATTTATTGTTCCCTAAATGAAATTTCAAACGAACAGCTCAAGGAATTGGTTGATTTTGCCGATGAAAACAACAAGACAATCAAATTTATTCCCGATACCAAAGGCATTTTTAGTAAGAACTTGAAGATTGACTACTATGAAGTTTTTCCTGTGCTTTCGCTACAAAAAACAATACTTCATGAACCTATAATCAAAGCTTTTAAACGAGGTTTTGATATTGTTTTTTCACTCATTGTAATCGTGTTTCTACTATCTTGGCTAACACCGCTGTTGGCACTTTTAATCAAGTTAGAGTCAAAAGGACCAATATTTTTCAGGCAGGGTAGGCCCGGAATCGACGAAAAGGAATTCTTTTGCTATAAATTCCGCTCGATGAGGATCAATAAAACAACCGAAAAGGAAGCTTCTAAAAACGATCCAAGGGTTACCCGAATAGGTAAGTTCATCCGGAAAACAAGCCTTGACGAAATGCCACAGTTTATAAATGTCTTATTAGGCGACATGTCAGTGGTTGGTCCGAGGCCACATCTTTGGTCTCAGAACAGAGTCTATGGCAATCGAATCAAAAAGTATATGGTTAGGCATTATGTGAAGCCCGGAATCACAGGATTAGCACAAGTTCGTGGTTACAGGGGAGAAATAGAAACCGATGAAGATATGGTAAACAGAATTAAATATGACGTGCATTATATCGAAAATTGGTCGATTATTTTAGATTTGAAAATCATTGTTCAAACGGTGATTAATATTTTCCAAGGGGAAGAAAAAGCCTACTAATGAACGCTTTAGTATCCATCATAACACCAACTTTCAATTCAGAAAAATTCATTTCAGAAACAATCAAATCGGTTCAAAATCAAACCTATGAAAATTGGGAAATGATTATTGTTGATGATTGTTCATCTGATAAAACTGCAGAAATTGTTGAGCTTGCATCTAGTATTGATAAAAGGATAAAACTCTTTAAGCTCGAAAAAAATTCTGGTGCAGGAATAGCAAGAAATACGGCCGTGGAGAAAGTTTCCGGAAAGTATATAGCTTTTCTGGATGCTGATGATTTATGGAAACCTCAAAAGCTAGAAAAGCAGATTAATTTTTTGATTTCAAATCAATTATACTTTACTTTTTCCTTTTATGAATGTATGGATGAGGAAGGAAATTTATTGAACAGATTGGTCGAATCACCAAAAAAACTAACTTACCGTCAGCTGTTTTATTGTAATTATGTAGGCAATCTTACAGGAATTTATGATGCCGATTATTTTGGCAAGATTCAAATTTCTTCTATCAGAAAAAGGCAGGATTGGATGATGTGGCTCACTGTTTTAAAAAAGATAAGAATTGCTTATCCCGTTCCTGAAAGCCTGGCGATTTATCGTATTCGGGAGAACTCTATTTCAGCTTCAAAATTGAACCTGATTCAACATAATTTCAAGGTTTACAAATCCTATCACAAAAATAATTTTGCAGTAGCTTCTCTCCATATGATTGGTTTTTTATTTACCCAACTAATCATAAAACCCAACTATATAAAGAAAATCAAAGCATCGATTTAAACTGTTTCAATTTTCCTCTGTTTGTTCTTTCAAGGGAAGTTTTTCTAAAAAAAGCAAACTTTAAACCAGGTTCTAAATACAAACTAATTGCCTCTTCAATTTTTTTGATTTGAGGTTCGGAAAGTTCTATTTCGCTAACATATTCCACCTCAAAAGCGTCAATTTTTGTTTGTTTGATGATGAATTCCTTCACGTTGCCATCGTCTTCGATGATGCTTTTGGTAACATAATAAAATGTCAATCCAGGCGATTTTTTTCCACTTGGCAAAACCGCAATATCATTCGTCCGCCCAATCAATTGTTTCAGGATGGGCTTCTTGAAAGTGCTTTTTTCATCCAAAATTCCAATATCGCCAATATCATATCTTATAAAAGGATGGGCCTTGTTGAATAGGGAAGTAATCACTATCCGACCTTCTTTTCCCTTTGGAACGGGTTGATTGTTTTCGTCCAGAATTTCAACAAATAAAGTTTCTGCATTTACTTGCCATTCGCCTTTTGGATTCTGAAAAGCAATCAAATCGAGTTCAGAAGCACCGTATTCGTTCACAATCGGAATTCCGAATTGGGACTCCAAAAGAATTTTATCTTCTTCAAAAAGCATTTCGGAGGTGACCATACAGACTTTTAAAGTCGGACAAATATCTTTTAGAATAATATCTTTCTTTTTTAGAAATTTTGCAAATAAGACAATCGAACTTGTGTAGCCGTTGATATAATCGAATTTTTTTGTTCGAAAATCTTTCAGAAATCCTTCCAGAATTTCATCGGATAAATCAAAAATAGAAAAGCGGTATCTCTTGCTCAAGAAATCCTTCAAACGCTCTTTTCTGTATCCGATAAAATCCTTCGGAATACCATAAAAGCGTGCTTGATAGGATGAATTAAAATTAATATTAAACCAACCAAAACGCCAAAAGTAGGAAGCCCAAGTTACGGCATGTGCATATTTGTCTTTCGCAAAAATAAAAGGCTCGCCACTTGAACCCGAAGTTTTATTGACAAAAATTTTGCTTTCAGGATAATTTACCGAAAGCCTTTCAATTAAAGGTTTTTGAAGATTTTTTTTATTTAAAACAGGTAAATCATTCCAATCATTGATAGTTTCAGACCCATTCAAATCACGATAAAACGGATTATTTTGAAGATGAAAATTGACGATTTCGGCTTTCGTTTTTTCCAAAAAAGCTTCATATTCATATTCAGGAACTGCCAGAATTTCTTCAAATTGTTTTTTGCCTTCCTCAATCGGGAAACCGGATAGCTTTAGAGACAGGTCGAAGAGTTTTAGCATTATTTTAAGGTTGCGGAAAAAGGATTTTAGGATCGATACCTGTTATATAGCAGTAGACAAGAACACCTACAATACCAATAATAATTAGAAGTAGATATATTACGAAGAAGATTACAACCATTAAAAATAATCTCATTATAACATCGCCAGCACTTTTATTATTATAAAAATCAATATAAAACCAGATAAAACAACCAATCATAAGTAAAAAAGTCATCCCTGAGGAGATTGGCATAAACAATTCAGGATTGTCTTTTAATAGGTATTGTACTGGTACAACAATTATAATGCTTAGTACTTGTAAATAGATCAATGAGTAAGCGGTAATTACAACATTTTCGCAATAATTATAATTCCATTTTTTGAAAACCAGCCAAGTAAAAAAAGCCATAAACGGAACCGATGCTAACATCAATATCGCTTGATATTTATAAATAAAACTATTATAGCTTTTCATGTCAAAAGCTGTTTTAACCTTGTGGTTATCAAAGTATTCCCCAATGATTATATCTGGATGAATCAATGTATTGGTTATAAAAGCACTAATACCTGCGACAACAAAGACTAGAAGAAGCGGTTTGTAATGATTTACGCGATTTCCTTCAAGAAATTCTCTTGCGGTTTTTCCTGGACCTTTTAGAATCTTTTTGATGCTATAGAAAAAACCCTTGTTCATGTGTAAAACCGTGTATTGAAGCTCATCTTTTATATAAGTCCTATCAATACGTTTTGCTTTTTTCTGACCACAATTCGGACAAAAATTCAATGTGATTTCTTCTGTACAGTTTTTACAAATTTCGCTCATTGGGTTTTGTTAAAAAATTCCCAACAAATATATTTATTTCTGATAGAAAATGAATCGTTCTATTTCATAAATAAGTTAGTAAATGCTTAAAAAATTATTATTTCAACTCAAAACGCCCTATTTTTGCTCAACAACTAAAACAACACTAAAATGACTATTTTACTACTAGGTTCAGGAGGAAGAGAACACGCATTGGCTTGGAAAATGCTTCAAAGCCCGCTTTGCGACAAGCTTTTTGTAGCTCCTGGAAACGCTGGAACAGAAAGTATTGCGACAAACGTAAACATTTCGCCTACCGATTTCGGAGAAATTAAAAAACTAATAATCGCCGAAAAAATAGACATGGTTGTTGTTGGTCCAGAAGATCCTTTGGTTCTAGGAATTCAGGATTTTTTCCTTGACGATGAATTTTTGAAAAATATTCCAGTAATCGGACCTTCAAAAACGGGTGCAAGATTAGAAGGAAGTAAGGAATTCGCAAAAGAATTTCTACTGAACCACCGAATTCCAACAGCGGCTTACCAGAGTTTTACAAAAGACACTATCGAAAAAGGATTTCATTTCTTGGAAAGCCTGAAACCACCTTATGTTTTAAAAGCAGATGGATTGGCGGCCGGAAAAGGAGTATTGATTATCCAAGATTTGGATGAGGCCAAGTTTGAGTTGAGCAATATGTTGTTGAATGAAAAATTTGGAATTGCAAGCTCGAAAGTTGTTATAGAAGAATTTCTAGAAGGAATCGAATTAAGCTGTTTTGTTTTAACAGACGGAAAAAATTATAAAATCCTTCCAACAGCAAAAGATTATAAAAGAATTGGCGAAGGCGATACAGGTTTGAACACGGGTGGAATGGGAGCTGTTTCTCCAGTTCCGTTCGCAAATGCCGAATTGCTTGAAAAAATAGAAAACAGAGTTGTAAAACCTACAATCGACGGTTTTCACCACGATAAAATAAACTACAAAGGTTTTGTATTCATCGGATTGATTATCGTTGACAACGACCCTTATGTTATCGAATATAATGTGAGAATGGGCGACCCAGAAACAGAAGTAGTCATCCCAAGATTGAAATCCGATTTGGTTGAGTTATTTGTGGCTGTAGCCAATGAAAAACTAGACGAAGCAACTCTGGAAATCGATGAAAGAAGTGCTACAACCATCATGGTGGTTTCAGGCGGATATCCTGAAGAATATGAAAAAGGAAAAGCAATCTCTGGAATAGAACTGGTTCAGGATTCAATCGTTTTTCATGCAGGAACAAAAACCGAAAACGGTCAGGTTGTTAGTAATGGAGGTAGAGTTTTAACCGTAACTTCATTTGGGGACAGTTTCGAAGAGGCCATAAAAAAATCTTACCAAAACATAGACAGGCTAAATTTTGATAAGATGTATTTTAGAAAAGATATCGGTTTCGACCTTTAATATTGAAGTTAGAAATTTGAATTCAGAAGTTAGAATGAGTTTTCTTGTTCTGATTTCTGAATTCTTACTTCAAGAAAGAGTGAGCCGTTGTATCTTGAAATTCGTCGTTGTTCTTTTTGTGAAGTTTCAATTGCTTAATCCAATAAACCATAAAATAAGCACAGATAATCATAAAAATCCAATTCAAAAGATTGGCGGTGAACCAACTAGTTAATTCTAATTCTCTTAGAAAATCTAAAGGCAAGAATAAAAAATCAACGAATAAAGACTGTATTCCTTCAAAAAATGCTTTCATTTTTAGTACAAGTATTATATTTACAATTACAAAAGTATAAAATATCCTTATGATAACAACTATTTTTAGCAAATCAAGACCATTTAATTATATTTTGGTCACAGCCTTGCTAATTTTATGCTTCTTTCTCTACCAATTAAAAGACGTTGCAAGTATAGATACAGGAATGGAAATCGCCACAAAAGGAATGCTATTGCTAGTGTTGATAGCCTCACTTTTCATCTCGAATTTCATCACAAAAAAAAACGGACTCAGTAAAGACAACACCTTTCCGTTCCTGTTCTTTTTCAGTTTCCTGATTTTGTTTCCAACAACGCTAGGAACTTCAACCCTAATTATTTCCAATTTTTTCGTGCTTTTGGCATTACGAAGGCTCATTTCGCTTCAATCATTAGTCACACCAAAAGAAAAAATATTCGATGCTTCATTATGGATTTTCATAGCCTCTTTGTTTCATTTTTGGAGTATTTTGTTTATCATTTTGGTTTTTGTATCCATCATCCTGCATGTTGCCAGAGATTACAGAAACTGGGTTTTGCCGTATATCGCATTTTTCACCGTTGCGATAATATTCTTGTTATTTGCATTTATATTTGACAAAACATTGGTCTATAATCTTTTAGAAAAAGCCTATATTAGTTTCGATTTCAATTATTTCACCAATAAATTCCAAAACATCGCACTCTCGATTTATGTTGCCATCACGGCACTTTTCCTTTTCACGCAAATCTTAACCTTGCCAAGCAAACCGTTGATTCATCATAACTCCTACAAGAAAATCATCATCGCCTTCTTCATCGGATTTGCAGTCTATGTCGTTTCGCCGGACAAAAACAATAGTATTTTGATTTATACTTTTATGCCTTTGGCCGTCATGGCAACAGGTTATTTCGAGGTAAACCAAACCAATTGGACCAAAGAAGCCACTGCCATTTTAGTAGTTGGACTCAGCTTTTTGTCGTTTTTTCTGCAGTTATAAGGAGCTATTTCCCGCCAACCGTTCCAACTCCTCATTCAAAAAGCTTTTTTTACAAGGCCAAAAAGGAGCTTCCGTTGGTCGCTCTTTTTGTCCAGTAAAAAATAGCTTTTTGAACTCCGGGGTTTCTCTCGTCAAAAAAGACGAGATCAGGGCTAGCTTCGCCGTTGGAAACAGTAGTTATAGAATAAATCGTCTTCTAATAAATCTAAAATCTGAACTCTAAAATCTAAAATTTACAGCTTATTCCCATACGCCAAATCCCCAGCATCACCCAAACCAGGAACAATATAGTTTTTCTCGTTTAGTTTTTCATCCAAAGTCGCCACCCAAAGATGGCAATTGTCGGGAAGATTTTTTTCCAAATAGGCAATTCCTTCCGGAACGGCAATCACAACGGCAATATGAATTTCCTTTGGAGTTCCTTTTTCCAACAATTTATTGAAAACCGCAACCATCGATTGTCCTGTCGCCAACATAGGATCAATCAAAAGCAGGTTTTTATTTTCGATGCTCGGAACGGCTTGATATTCAACCTTGATTTCAAAAGCATCATCGTTGTTGTGATGGTAGCGATAGGCCGAAACAAATCCGTTTTCTGCACTGTCAAAATAATTCAGGAAACCAAGATGAAGCGGAAGTCCAGCTCTCAGAATCGAACATAACACCAAATCATCTTCAATTTCCGTTGTCTTCTTTATTCCAAGCGGTGTCTGGACTTCGATATCTTTATAATGCAAATCCTTGCTCAATTCATAAGCCATGATTTCGCCAATACGTTCGATGTTTCTTCGAAAACGCATACTGTCTTTCTGAACATTTACATTGCGAATTTGACCCAAAAAATGGTTCAGGACACTGTTGGCTTCTGATAAGTAATGAATTTGCATAGTTTTTATTGATAATTTAGAGTTTAAAAGTATAAAAACTATATTTGTAAAAAAAATAAATCATGTTTGCAGAATTTGCCTTTCCAATCTTTGAAAAGAGTATCAACGATTATCATATCATCAATGATGTGTATCAGCCTACCGTCAATCCTTATGAAAAAGGAACAATCGAGTATTTGCTTTATGCAAAAAATTGGGTCGATACCGTTCAATGGCATTATGAAGATATCGTTCGCGATCCAAACATTGATCCCGTTGACGCCTTGGATTTGAAACGCAAAATTGACGCATCGAATCAAGTTCGTACCGATATGGTAGAATACATCGACAGTTATTTTTTAGATAAATATAAAAATGTTGCCGTAAAAGCTGGTGCAAAAATCAATACCGAAAGTCCGGCTTGGGCAATCGACAGGTTATCCATTTTGGCCTTGAAGATCTACCACATGAGTGAAGAGGCAAATCGTGCGGGAGCTTCTGCAGAACATAGAGCAAAATGCCAAGAAAAACTAAACGTGTTGTTGGATCAAAAGAACGATATGTTTATCTCAATCAGCGATTTATTGACCGATATTTCAAATGGCGACAAGTATATGAAGGTTTACAAGCAGATGAAGATGTATAATGACGAGGAATTGAATCCGGTTTTGTATCAGAATAAGAAGTAATCTTTTATAATTAAATTTAGTCTATGATTACAATTGAAAAACTTAAAAAATTCAAAGAGTCAGAAGACAAAGTAGAATTTAAAAAAGGAGAAGGAGGAAATATTTCGTATGATGGTGGTGTGAAAACAAAACCTTCAGATAGAAGAAGATGTATTTTAGGTTATGTGACTGCTTTATGCAATGAATTAGGTGGTTATTTGGTTATAGGGATGACAGACAATTACCCTCACGAAGTAGTTGGAACCAGTCAAAATCTTAATACAATAGGAGAATTAGAAGCCAATATATATAGAGATACAGATATTCGTACTGAAATTATCGAGTTATTTGAAGACGATAAACGTGTTCTGGTTATTAAAGTTCCTCCACGACCTACAGGCAAAGTTTTCAAGTTTGAGGATGTTGCTTTGATGCGTGTTGGAGAAGAATTAAAACCAATGTCCGATGAAGTTTATCTTAAGATAATTAATGAACAAGAACCTGATTTTTCAAGCCAAATTTGTGAGGGTTTGCTTATTTCTGATTTGGATGAAAAGGCAATTTCTATTTTAAAGGACAAATATGCTTTAAAACAAAATAATCCTAATTTTAGAACACTTTCCAACGAACAATTATTATCGGATTTAGACCTTTCGAAACAAGGGAAGTTAACAAATGCATCATTAATTCTACTTGGCAAGAAAAAAGTCTTAAATGAGAAGTTACCTCAGGCATCGGTTATGATTGAGTACCGTAATTCCGAAAGCCAAATACCTTTTGATAACAGAATTGCATTTTCAGAACCTTTTTTCATTATGATAGAAGAACTTTGGAATACTATTAATTTAAGAAATGGTAGTTTTCCAATCCAAGATGGTGCTTACATTTTCAATATTCCTTTTTTCAATGAAGAAGTGATAAGAGAGTCTATCAATAATGCAATTACACATAGAGATTATAGAAAAACATCTGAAATAGTTGTTAAACAATTTCCTCAACGATTAGATATTATTAACGCTGGAGGATTTCCTTTAGGTGTCAATTTAGAAAATCTACTAAAAACACCTAGTACACCAAGAAATCGACTTTTGGCGGAAGTTCTACAAAAAACAGGAATTGTGGAACGTTCTGGACAAGGTGTCGATAAAATATTCTATAATACACTTATAGAAGGAAAGGCGGAGCCAGATTATTCAAAATCAGATTATTTTCAGGTAAATCTAAAATTATCAGCAGTTATAGAAGATAGAGCTTTTGCACTATTTATAGTTGCAGTCCAAGAAGATTTGCCAGAAACTGAAAAGCTCTCGGTTTTAGAGGTTATTACTCTAAATTTGATTAAAAGGGGAACAACTAAATATGAATTAGATTCCGAAATTGTATCTAAACTTTTAAACAAAAAGTTAATAGAGAAAAGAGGTAAGACAAACGCAATTTATTATATTCTATCAAAGGATTATTATGAATTCACAGATGAAAAGGCAAAATACTATAATTTACAAGAATTAGATGAGGGTCAGGTTTTTAATACAGTTTTTCAATTTTTATTAAAAGAAGGAAAAGCTAAAATGAAAGATTTTGTAGGTCTATTTGAAGATAAATTATCACGAAAACAAGTAAGAACAAGAATTGAAAAGTTTGTTTCAAATGGAACTATTGAACAACAAGGTGCTGTATATAAAATTAGTGAGGAATATATAAAAAAGATGGAAGTGTATGCTGAAGCTATTTCAAAAACCATTTCTGATTTAGAGAGCAAAAATGAAATGGCCAAAAAAAGGCCAAAAAAAGACCAGTAAATTGTTAAAAAACAGCCATTTTTGTTAATAAGTTTTTCCCGTCCCTTGATTGTCAAGGACTTTATGTAAAATGAAATGGCCAAAGAATGGCCAAAAAAGCACCTACATTTCTCCACATTCCGCAACATTTTCAAATAGCGTTCTAAATTAAATCATTCAAATTTGTCCAAAAAAATAAAACATATAGCCGTCATCCGACTTTCCGCAATGGGAGATGTCTCGATGACGGTTCCTGTTATCAGGGCTTTAGTAAAGCAATATCCTGATTTGAAAATCACCTTTATTTCACGTCCTTTTTTCAAGCCTTTTTTTGATGATATTCAAAACCTTGAATTTTTTGAATTTGATGCGAAAGAACGACACAAAGGTTTTTTAGGATTAATCCGATTGTTCGAGGATTTGCGAAAGCTTGATATTGATGCTTTTGCTGATTTGCATAACGTTTTGCGTTCTAAAGTCGTTCGGACGCTTTTTGCCTTGAGCGGAAAAAAAACAGCTTCGGTTGATAAAGGCAGAGCCGAAAAGAAAGCCTTGACAAGAGCTGAAAATAAGATTTTCAAACCCGTAACTTCAATGTTTGAACGCCATGTAAAGGTTTTTCAAGATTTGGGTTTCAATGTCGATTTATCGAATCCTTCTTTTCCATCCAAACAAAACATGGACACGGAAATCATTGATTTGATAGGAGAAAAAAACAAAAACTGGATCGGAATTGCACCTTTTGCTCAATATGAATCCAAGGTTTATCCACTAGACTTAATGCAACAAGTGATCGATTTATTGGCAGAAAAAACGAGTAATAAAATTTTCCTTTTTGGCGGTGGAAACAAGGAAATTCAAATTCTGAACCAATTTGCAGAAGGAAAAGAAAACGTAATTGTAATTGCCGGAAGAATCACTTTCAAGCAGGAGTTGCAACTAATTTCCAATCTGGATGTGATGCTTTCTATGGATTCTGGAAATGCCCATATTGCGGCAATGTTGGGGGTTAAAGTAATCACACTTTGGGGAGCGACACATCCGTATGCTGGATTTTTACCGTTCAATCAGCCTTTGGAAAATGCCTTAGTTTCGGATAGAAATCAATTCCCGAAACTCCCGACATCGGTTTACGGAAATAAAAAAGTCGAAGGTTATGAAGATGCGATGCGGAGTATTTTACCAAAGAAAATAGTGGTCAGTATTCAGTCTCAGTTGGCAGAATAATCAAAGCCAAATCTTATTGATCCTGCAAATTTCGTGGATATAACTTTTTAAATTCGAAATCGTTTCCTGATAATCTGGAGCTTCAAAACCGAAACGATCGTGCTCTTTCTGTTCTTTTTCAAGAGCATTGCAACCTTTCAAGACTTCCTTGATCATATCTAGTAGAATCAATTCCTTGCTGTTGTTTTTCTCGAATTTAAAATCGACCAAATCACTTTCCAAGCTTTCGCAATAGTCCAAAAGAGCCTCAACTTCCGGTTCATCCAGAAGAGCAGGATTGGTCTTGAAGAAATCGCGTGGTTTTTTCATTTTTTTTAGTCGCAGTTTACAGTCGCAGTTTACAGTACTAACTGAGACTGTAAACTGCGACTGACACTAATTAAACATCATCAAAATCTACATAAATTTCTGCAGAAGTTGGATGGGCTTGGCACGTTAGGATTAATCCTTGTGCAATTTCGTTATCGGTAAGAATGGAATTCTTCTTCATTTCGGCAGAACCAGTTGTGATTCTGGCTAAACAGCTGCTGCAAATGCCGCCTTGACAAGAATATGGAGCATCCAATCCTTGTTTTAAAGCCGCATCAAGCAAGGTTTGTTTTTGAGACATTTCGAAAGTTGTTTCCTCATCATCAACCAAAACCGTAATTTTCGTGTGACCTTCTAGCGATTCTGAAATCTTTTTCTCAGTAGCAGAAGATGTAAACAATTCGAATTTGATGTTTTTCTCTGGAACATTGTGTTCCTTTAAGACATCATTTACGGTGTTGATCATTTCTTCGGGACCACACAGGTAAAACTTGTCAAATTCTAGCGTTTTGTATTTGTTGTTCAAAACAAAATTCACAGTCGATCTTTCGATCCTTCCGAACAATTCGTTTTCAATTTTTGCCTGGCTGTAAACAAAATGCACAAACAATCTGCCTACAAATTGCAATTGCAAATCGTGAAGTTCTTGATGAAAAAGTGTGCTTTCCGGAGTTTTATTTCCATAAACCAATACAAAAGTACTTTTTGGCTCACTTTTTAAAACCGTTTTAATGATGGACATTATTGGGGTGATTCCACTTCCTGCAGCAAATGCGGCATAGTTTTTTTGTCGGTCGGAAACAGGTTCGAAGATGAAATTCCCTTCTGGATGGCCAACTTCCAATAAATCTCCAGCTTTTAGGATCTTATTGGCAAATTGAGAAAAAGCACCTTGATTAACCGATTTTATGGCAATTCTTAATTCATCGCTTTCTGGGGAAGAACAGATGGAATAGGCACGACGAAGCTCTTGTCCGTCAAGCGTAAGTTTTAAAGTTACATATTGTCCGGCCTTGAAAACATAGTTGGGTTTTAATTCGGCAGGCACATTAAAAAGGACGGAAACCGCATCTTTGGTTTCACGTTTCACCTCTTTTATATTTAATTTATAAAATGAAGACATTGTTTGATTTTTTGCAAAGATACTAAATGCGAAAGGTTTCTAAAAATGATAATTGTCAGATTTGCATACCTAAATTTGTTATGTATAAGAAACTTATGTATGTTTGCAATTCAAATTTTAAATTATGAAGAACTCACAACTGTATAAAGGAAGCCTCAATACCATTATAATGAAGCTTTTGGAAGAAAAAGGAAGGATGTATGGTTATGAAATTACCCAGAAAGTTAAGGAAATCACTTTGGGCGAATTGAACATTACCGAAGGAGCTTTATATCCGGCTTTGCACAAACTAGAAGCAGAAGGCTTGCTTGATGTTGAGGTTGAAAAAGTGGATAATCGAATGCGAAAATATTATAAGCTCACGGAAAAAGGAACGACAGAAACCGTGAATCGATTGGCGGAATTGGAAGAATTCATCAAGAACATGCAAAATATTGTGAATCCTAAATTGAGTTATTAAACATCAACCCCTAAAAACTATAAAAATGAATTTAAGAAAAATTATCATTGTTTTGGTCATGGCTTTCACCGCAGGTGCCTTTTTTGTATTACCAGAAAAATTTAATGTGCTGTTTGTATTGCTTTTTATCCCGATTTTAGCAATGGGAATAAAGCATTGGAATAAGGATTTTACAATCAATCCGAAAAAGTAAAAGTCTAAATCTAGGTATTGAAAAACAAACGTAATGAAGTTAACCCAAGAAAACATCGAAGAAATCAACACTGTTTTGATTAAGAATCATGTGCATTATATTGATTTGAGAATTGAAATAATTGACCATCTGTGTTCAGAATTGGAAAATTTTGAAGAACCTTTTGAGAGCGTCTTTCCAACTTTTTTTGAAAGCAAGAAAGAAATTGTTCAATCGATGAAGCAAAGCCATCTTAAAACTGAATCTACAAAAGGAATGAAAAGATTGATGCAAAACATATTTTCCAAACACTTTTTGCTTTTGTTTTTGGGAATCAATTTATTGGTTTTTGCCGGACAGCATTATTTTAGCAAGGAGTGGTTGTTGCATAATTTTGACATCATTCCCATTATTCTTCCGGCACCAATATCAGCCATTTTGTTGTATAATTTATTGGTTTCAAAAAACAAATCTACTGACCTGATCAGCTTAGTAGCAATTACAAATCTGTTTTTGATGAGCTATATAATGGGATCAATTTATCTGATAAGAAGTCTTGAAACATGGGTGTGGATGCCAATTCTAGCATTCTATATTTCATTAGCAATAGCCTATTATTATTTTTATTTTGAATCCCGGAAGCTTCATCAAAAAAGATATAAATTGTTGTGGAGTTAATGAAATAAAGATCCTTTAAGATATTTAATAGATAGATTTATATGCAGCTGAATAAAGAACAAATAGAATATATTGAAAATTATTACATCCAACGGTATGATATCAAATACTACGAGATTTATATGGAAATTTTAGACCATATGATTTTGAGTGTGGAAGCTATTTTGGATAGTGATAAAACCATTTCTTTTGAAAAAGCTGTTGATAGAGCAAAAATAGAAGGTTTTGGCAATGAGGGATATATTGGTATTATGGAAGAGAAAGTAAAACTTGCTCATAAAAAAATCAGAAATGAAAATTTCAAAATGATTAAGGATTATTTTACTTTTCCTAAAATTGTATTTACTTGTTTTATTGCAATTTCTTATTTTATTTTTTTGTCCTTTTTTGAGAATCCTAGCAAAGCAAATTATATCGCAATCATAATTGTGGGGTTTACAGGAATTAGCCAAATGCTGTATTCGTGGAAGTATCGTAAATGCAATAAGTTGTACGTTTTAAAAACAGACATATTGAATAGGGCCTATTTTTTATCATTTTTTGGAGTACAAATTACACAGGTATATGTAAGTTTTGGGAAAGAATATATTGATTTCAACCATATTTTTATGCGGTTGCTTATGACGTTTATATTTACATTTTCCGTACTTGCAGTTCTTGGTTATATTGAAATTAGAAAAAAAACCATTGTAGAACTCAAGCAACAAATTTTTATTTAAGGTGAAATTAAACGAACAACAAATCGAGCAATTGTACACTTTCACCCGCCAGCATTTTGTAGAATGGTATGATTTGCAATCGGAATTGGTGGATCATTTGGCCAATGCAATCGAAGCCGAATGGCACAAAAATCCAAAACTTACTTTCGAGGAAGCTTTGCACCTCAAAACAGCCTGCCTTTTTCTACAACATCCATAAACTCGAAAACACCAAACTTCTTGAAATTCATCCCGAATGGTTTTTATTGAGATTGTTGATTGCCTTGGTTTTACTTGAATACATCGCGCTTTTTTTAGTTCCTTCCAGAACTGAAGAATATCTTCACGCAACCTATCCGGAATATTGCATCTTTAAATAAGTTCTAAACAAAATGGTTTTATATGAAGTAATTGTATAAAATCATGCACAATTTTTCATAAAAATTTTAAATCAATTGTGTTATTATCATTATTTTTTGATTTTATAAAGATTAATTCGATAAAAACAGCCACATATCGATAAAAATCTAAAAAAAAACCAAAAAAAACCATAAAGTTGGGTTTTGCGATAAAAATATATGCTACATTCGCTTTTATTAATCAATTTTATATTTTTCTATGAAAAAAAGTACTTTATTTCACTTAGGAAGCAAGTTGCAAAATAAAAACAGGTTATGCCTGTTGTTCTTGTTTTGTACCTACTTGTTTACGGGGTTGGAAGCAAGGGCTCAAGCTTCATCTTATATGTTTACCTCAACCACGGGTACATATGAAGAAACTAGTGCCTCTGCTACAGCATTGCCTACATTGCTGGCTGATACTGCAATTAGTGGCGTATTAGACATTGGATTTGACTTTGTTTATGAGGGTAATACTTATACTCAATTTAGAGCTTCATCTAACGGTTTTATTAGTTTTAATACAGCTGCCGGATCATTAACAACTAATGATTTTTCTACCGCAAATGCTACTTCAAGACCAATTATAGCTCCTTTATGGGATGATTTGGACGGAAGAGCAACAGGTGGATCTGTTGCGGCTTATGAAGTTACAGGAACCTCTCCGAATCAGGTTTTAACCGTAGAGTGGAGAAACTGGGAATGGAACTATAACAGTGCTAATCCTGTTATCAGCTTTCAAGTAAAGTTTTATGAAACAACCAACGTAATTGAGTTTGCCTACAGACAAGAGTCTGGAAATGTGAACGCTGGAAGTGCCTCTATAGGAATTGGAAGCGCAACTGGTTCTGGAGCGGGAAGCTATTTGAACATTACAAATATTAATGATCTTACGGTTAGTAGTACAACAAGTACAACAACTATTTCAACCAAGCCTTTAACAGATCAAATATTTACATTTACACCACCAACTTGCTTGGCTCCAACACAGCTGAATGCTCAAAATTTAACACCGGATTCAGCCGAATTATTATGGACAAGCGAAGGAAACCTATTTGATTTAGAATGGGGATCAGTAGGTTTTGTTCCAGAAGGAGGCGAAGGTAACCAAGAATATGGATTAACTACAACTACAATATCGTTAGAAGGATTGACTCAATCAACAAGTTACCACTATTATGTGCGTCAGGACTGCGGAAATGGTGATTTAAGTAATTGGGCAGGGCCTTTTTTATTTAATACAACACAGATTACGGCAACTTTGCCTTACACTGAAGATTTCGAAGGCATAAGTGGTTGGGAATTTGTAAATGGAACTCAAGCAAACAAATGGATTGTAGGAACAGCCGCTCACTCTGGAGCTGAAAATGCAATGTATATTTCAAATGATGCCAATTCAAGTTATGCTTATACCATATCAGGAACACAAGCTTCACACGCTTTTAGAAATATAGAACTTCCATCAGGAACAGAATCTATAGATCTTTCTTTTGATTGGAAAGCCAAGGGTGAAGGGTTTACAGGTACTTTTTATGACTATATTACAGTATGGGTCGTGCCTGTTTCTTTTAATCCAGTAGCAGGAACTGCAATAACAGCTGCAGCCAATAGAATTCAAGTAGGAGGAAGACTAAACAATGTTGAACAATTTATGACAGCAAACCACGTAGTTAATGTGGAAGCATTTGCTAATGATGGTACAGCCCGTTTAGTTTTTGAATGGAGAAATGATTCAGGAGGAGGAACACAACCTCCAGGAGCCATAGACAATGTAAGTGTTAGTGTTACAACATGTACTCCGCCAACTGCTCTTGCCGTTAGCGATTTAGGGACAGATACAGCAACTTTGTCTTGGACCAGCGATGGAGCTCTTTTTGATGTTGCATGGGGAGCGGTAGGATTCACACCCGAAGAGGATCAAGAAGGATTAACTCAAAATGTAACAGTGCCACACACTCTAGAAAATTTGACTTCAGCTACAACCTACCAATACTACGTTCGTCAGGATTGTGGTGGTGATACAAGTATCTGGGTAGGACCTTTTACATTTACAACTTTACAGGTTGTCGCAACTTTGCCATATAGTATAGATTTCGAGACAGAACCAAACCATTGGACTTTGTCAAACGGAAATCAAACAAACAAGTGGGTTCTAGGAAGTGCACCTCACGACGGTGCTGAAAATGCATTATATATTTCTAACGACAATGGCGTTACAAATGCATATTCCCATACAACATCTGTAGTGCATGCCTTTAGAGAATTAGAAATTCCGGACGGTACTACAAACGTTGATTTATCCTTTGATTGGCGTGGTGTAGCAGAAACATGTTGTGATTATATTAGAGTTTGGGTAACTCCAATCACGTTTATGCCAACAGCCGGAACACAAATCGTTGCCGCAAACGGAAGAAAGCAAATAGGGGGTAACTTTAATGCATCAAACACTTTTAATACCTACAATGTAGTAACTGATTTGTCTGAGTATGCTGGTCAAACAGTACGTTTGGTGTTTGAGTGGAGAAATGATGGAGGTGGAGGAACACAACCTCCAGGAGCCATAGACAATGTAAGTGTTAGTGTTACAACATGTACTCCGCCAACTGCTCTTGCCGTTAGCGATTTAGGGACAGATACAGCAACTTTGTCTTGGACCAGCGATGGAGCTCTTTTTGATGTTGCATGGGGAGCGGTAGGATTCACACCCGAAGAGGATCAAGAAGGATTAACTCAAAATGTAACAGTGCCACACACCCTAGAAAATTTGACTTCAGCTACAACCTACCAATACTACGTTCGTCAGGATTGTGGTGGTGATACAAGTATCTGGGTAGGACCTTTTACATTTACAACTTTACAGGTTGTCGCAACCTTGCCATATAGTATAGATTTCGAGACAGAACCAAACCATTGGACTTTGTCAAACGGAAATCAAACAAACAAGTGGGTTCTAGGAAGCGCACCTCACGACGGTGCTGAAAATGCATTATATATTTCTAACGACAATGGCGTTACAAATGCATATTCCCATACAACATCTGTAGTGCATGCCTTTAGAGAATTAGAAATTCCAGACGGTACTACAAACGTTGATTTATCCTTTGATTGGCGTGGTGTAGCAGAAACATGTTGTGATTATATTAGAGTTTGGGTAACTCCAATCACGTTTATGCCATCAGCAGGAACACAAATAATCGCTGCAAACGGAACACAAATCGGTGGTAATTTTAACGCATCAAACACTTTCAACACCTATAATAACGCAGTTAACTTGTCAGCCTATGCAGGACAGACTGTACGATTGGTGTTTGAGTGGAGAAATGATGGAGGAGGAGGAACACAACCTCCAGGAGCCATAGACAATGTAAGTATGAGTGTTACAAGTTGTTCACCTGTGACAGGTCTTGACGCGGACGATATAACTGCTAATTCTGCTGAATTATCTTGGACAAGCGACGGAAACCTTTTCGATATAGAATATGGTCCGAGTGGGTTTACATTAGGAACAGGTACTTTAATTGAAGGTGTTGCCAACTCTTATGTTTTAGAGAACTTAAACCCTAGTACTAATTATCAGTATTATGTTCGTCAAGATTGTGGTGATGAAGATGTTAGTATATGGTCACAAGCTTTTGCATTCAAAACAACTCAGATTTTGGCAATCTTGCCTTATAATGAAGATTTTGAAGATGATGACCACAGCTGGGAATTTAATAATGCTACCAATGTAAATAAATGGTATGTTGGTGATGCTGTAAATAATGGTGGTGAAAGATCAATGTACATCTCTAATGACAATGGTGCTACAAACGCTTATACAATTACAACCAGTTCGGTAGCACATGCTTTTAAAGACGTACAGATTCCAGATAATGCTCAAAACATAGCTTTGTCATTTGATTGGAGATGTGCAGGAGAAGGTTTCGGACCTAATTACTATGATTATCTTAGAGTTTGGGTAGTTCCTTCAACATTTACACCTGTAAACGGAACCCAAATCACAGCAGGAAGCGGTCGTGTGCAAGTTGGAGGATACTTCAATGGTTCTACTTCTTTCGTGCAAGCAAATTTCACAATTGATGCTTCAGCCTATGCAGGTCAAGTAGTAAGATTGGTTTTTGAGTCTAGAAATGATGGTAGTGGTGGGGTTCAACCACCAGCAGCAATTGATAATGTTACAATCATTGAAGCAAATTGCTTGCAACCAACAGCATTAACTGCCCAAGAAATAACAGCTACTTCGGCTCAGCTTTCTTGGACTAGCGAAGGAACATCATTTGATGTAGAGTGGGGAGTTCAAGGATTCGTCTTAGGAACAGGAACTATGGAAACAGCGGTATCAAACCCACATTCTTTAGATCAATTGAATGATGCAGTTGCCTACCAATTCTATGTTCGTCAAAATTGTGGTGATGATGCAAGTATTTGGGCAGGTCCTTTCTCTTTCATGACTCCACAAATCGCAACAAGTTTGCCGTATTCTGAAGACTTTGAAACAAGCGAACACGGATGGTCGTTGCAAAACGGAAATCAAATCAATAAATGGTATGTTGGAGATGCAGTGGATGGTATGAATACACTTTTCATATCGAACGACTCAGGAGTGACTAATGCTTATGCAACAGGATCAACCTCTTTGACACATGCTTACAGATCGATTGAGATTCCTGCAGGAACAGAAGAGTTAATAGTTTCATTTGATTGGAGAGCTGTTGGTGATGGTAGCGATTATTTAAGAGCTTGGATAGTGCCTCAATCCTATGTAATTGTTCCTGGAACAGCGATTCCCGCTACAGGAAATATAGCTTTAGGAGGAATAAAGAACTTGTCAGCAGATTTTACCACTGCGGAGCACACTGTAAACGTTAGTGCTTTGGCGGGTCAAACAGCACGTTTAGTATTTGAGTGGAGAAATGATTTTTCGGGAGGAGTACAGACTCCAGCATCCATTGATAATGTAAATATCGAATTAGGAGAACTTGGAGTAAACAATCCGCAACAAGAATTGTTCACATATTATCCAAACCCTGTTTCTGATGTTTTGAATTTCTCACATAATACTTCAATTACAGATGTAACTGTATTTAATGTTCTAGGACAACAAGTGATTGTTAAAGCTATAAACGCCACATCAGGTCAAATTGATATGTCAAATTTAGCTTCTGGAAACTATATAGTTAGGGTTCAAACAGAAGGTTCAACGAAAACAATAAAAGTCGTTAAGCAATAATTCAACCTATATTATTCTAAATAAGAATCGCCTAAAATTAATTTTTTAGGCGATTTTTTTATAAATAAATCTGAAATAATTTGTAACAAAAGGCAAAAACTTCCTACTTACATTCAAAACCAAATAACCAAAAACTATGTTCAAAAAATTTATAATGCTCGAATGGAAAGCCTTTTTCAGGTCGGCTTCGTTCGCAAAAAATTTAGCCCTAAAAATTTTGATGATTCTTGGAGCAATTTACTTTGCTGTTATGTTTGTCGGATTGGGTTTTTTAGCTTTTTATGGATTGAAGGATAATTTTCCCGATCCATTGTATGTCATCAACAAATACCTAATCTATTATTTCGTAATGGATTTAGTAATTAGGCTTTTATTGCAAAAGATTCCGGTAATGAATATCCGACCATTATTGACTTTTCCAATCAAATCCTCAACCATCGTCAATTTTTCATTAGGCAAAACCTACCTCTCTTTTTTTAATATTGTTCACGGATTTTTATTCGTTCCTTTTTCAATCATTTTATTGGTTGAAGGTTATGATGTTATGAGTGTTCTACTTTGGCATTTGTCAATAACAGCATTGCTTTTCATCAATAATTTCCTGAATATTTTATTGAACAACAAGGACAATCTTTTCATAATTGGTTTTGTAATATTGGCAGCTTTTGGACTTTCTCAATATTACCAACTTTTTGATGTAACACAATACACCGTTCATTTCTTCGACGCATTGTTCCATACCAAATGGATGTTTCTGATTCCAATTTTGGTTTTAGTCGGACTGTATTACATCACCTTTAATTTCTTCAAAAGTAATTTGTATTTGGATGCAGGACTTGCCTCAAAACACGATATTGCTAAAACAGAAAATCTAACTTGGCTGAACCAATTTGGAGTTTTAGGAACGTTCTTAAAAAACGACATCAAATTAATAAAAAGAAACAAGCGTTCAAAAACTACAGTTATCATGAGCGTGATGTTCTTGTTTTATGGTTTGCTGTTCTTTAGCAATGCAATTGAAGGCTATGACAATCCAGTGATGCACATGTTTGGCGGAGTCTTTGTTTCGGGCGGATTTTTAATCACTTTCGGACAATTTGTTCCAAGCTGGGACAGTGCCTATTATCCCTTAATGATGACACAAAACATTTCCTATATAAATTATTTAAGCTCAAAATGGTGGCTGATGGTTATTGCAACAGGAGTTACAACCGTTCTGGCTTCGTTCTATCTTTATTTCGGATTGCACGGCTATTTAATGATTGTTGTGGGGGCTATTTACAACATCGGAGTCAACTCACATCTTGTACTTCTTGGCGGAGCCTACACCAAAACACCAATCGATTTGGCTTCAAGCAAAGGTGCTTTTGGCGATAAAAAAGCCTATAATGTCAAAACGTTATTGATTTCCCTGCCCCAGTTATTATTACCCATGGCACTTTATTCCGCCGGGCATTATCTAATCAGTCCAAATGCAGGATTGGCTTTTGTTGCACTTGCCGGAATTCTCGGATTTGCTTTCAAAGACAAGGCTTTCACTTTGATTGAAAGAATATACAAATCAGAGAAATACGCCACTTTGGAATCCTACAAACAAAAATCAGCATAAACCACAAACAAAATATCTTCAAAAATGATACAAGTAAACAACCTTTCAAAATCATATAACGGAACAACCGTACTAAAAATAGATCATCTGGAAATCAAAAAAGGCGAAAGCTTCGGACTTGTTGGAAACAACGGAGCCGGAAAAACCACTTTCTTCAGCCTTTTATTAGATTTGATTCAGCCAACTTCGGGAAAAATCAACAACAACAATGTCATCGTAAGCGAAAGTGAAAACTGGAAATCGTTCACAGCCTCTTTCCTTGACGAGAGTTTTCTTATCGGATACCTTACACCCGAAGAATATTTCTATTTCATCGGAGATTTACGCGGTCAAAACAAAGCCGATGTTGATGCCTTGTTGAAAAAACACGAGGAATTCTTCAACGGAGAAATATTGAACAGCAAAAAATACATCCGCGATTTCTCAAAAGGGAACCAGAAAAAAGTCGGGATCATCGCCACTTTAATCGGTAATCCAGAAGTAGTAATCCTCGATGAGCCTTTTGCAAATCTAGACCCAACAACACAGTTCCGCCTGAAAAAAATCATCAAGGATTTGGCCGATAATCCAGACGTTACTGTTTTGGTTTCCAGCCACGATTTGCTTCACACCGTTGAGGTTTCAAACCGAATTGTAGCACTTCACAAAGGCGAAATCGTAAAGGACATTCAAACTTCGGCCGAAACTTTAAGAGAACTCGAAGCCTTTTTCGCAGTTTAAAATTATAATAATGGCGTGACCCCGAAAGAAAAATTCGGGGTCGGGCTATCCGCTTCAACTCCTCACCAAAAACAAATTGTTTCTAAGGCCTGAAAAGAGCTTCCGTTGGTCGCTTTTTCAGTCCAAGAAACAATTTTGTTTTTGGCTCCGGGGTTTCCGCTACTATCCCTCACGCAAGCAACACACTACAATCCAAGAACCATCAAAACAAAAAAACAGCCTTTTTTTTCCACATATCAAAAAGAAACGTATTTTTACCAGTCATTATACTAAAATTGCCTTTTAAAAGTTTAATGATAGGAGCATCACTTTAACCGTGGTTGGAAAATCATTTATAGTATGCCGAATAAGACAGGACCGATGTAAAATGTAGAGTTACAACATGAATAAAAATGCTTTGAAATTGAAAACCAGCCTACTAAAATATTTTTCCCTAATAGTATTTATTGTTCTGATGATTGCCTGTTCTACCAAAAAGGACAAGTGGGTCAATAGAGAATTCCAAGCCCTGAACACCAAATACAACGTGCTCTATCACGGAAACGTTGCTCTGGAAAAAGGAGTCGAAGAGTTGAAACTGCAATACAAGGACAATTTTTGGGAACGTCTTCCTATAGAGAGAATGACCGTTTCCAAGGAAAATCGAATGCCTGGAGATGCAAAAAAGAATGCCAATTTTGAACGAGCCGAAGAAAAAGCAACCAAGGCCATCCAAAAACGCTCGATGAATATTGAAGGAAAAGAACGAAATCCGCAAATGGATGAAGCTCATTTGCTTTTAGGAAAAGCACGTTATTATGACCAACGTTTCGTCCCAGCCCTGGAAGCCTTCAACTACGTTTTATACAAATACCCAGAAAGCGACAAGATTTATGAAGTGAAGATCTGGCGTGAAAAAACCAATATGCGAATGGAAAACGACGCATTGGCGGTAACCAACCTCAGAAGATTATTAAAAGAAATAAAATTCAAAGACCAGATTTTTGCCGATGCAAATGCAACTCTGGCTCAAGCGTTCCTGAATCTCCAAGAAAAAGACAGTGCGGTTGCAAAATTGCGATTGGCAACAAAATTCACAAAATCGGATGAGGAAAAGGCAAGATACCGCTTTATACTCGGGCAGGTTTTTGATGATCTGGGTCAAAAGGACAGCTCGTTCGTGGCCTATCAGTCAGTTATTGACATGAAAAGAAAATCGCCAAGACGCTATGTGATTCAGGCACATATACAACAGGCCAAACAATTCAATTACAAAACAGGCGATACTTTGGCCTTTGTAGAAAAATATAAGGAATTACTGGAAGACCGCGAAAACCGACCTTATCTGGACTTCATCAACCACCAAGTAGCCCTGTTTTATGACGGTCAGAACAATGACAATCAAGCCAAGAAATACTACAATGCCTCGCTAAAATTGAAATCAGAAGACCAATATCTTGGAGCTTCCAATTACAGGAATCTTGCCGATATTTATTTCGATAATGCAAAATATCCAACAGCCGGAAAATACTATGACAGTACGTTGGTAAAATTAGATCCAAGAACCCGCGAACATAAATTCATCAAAAAGAAAAGAGAAAATCTTGAAGATGTAATTAAATACGAGGCAATTGCACAAAAAAACGACAGCATACTGAATTTGGTTGCTTTATCTGAGAACGGAAGAAGACAGTATTTTGAGGATTATATCGCAAAACTCAAAATTGCCGATGAAAAAGCAACTGCCGAAGAGAAAAAGCGTCAGGAAATAGCCGAAAGATTAGGCAATTCTAGCGGAAATAATGTTGCTCCACGCGATTCAAAGAACAGTAATAATCCGGGTAACAAGGAAGAATCGCGATCTCCGATAGCTCCACCAGATCAAAATTTAGGACCAAGACCAACAAACGCTTCAGCAACATTTTACTTTTACAATCCAACAACCGTTGCTTACGGAAAAAATGAATTCCGAAAAAAATGGGGGCAAAGAGCCTTGCAGGACAATTGGAGATTATCTGCAGGACAATCCAAAACCGTTGAAGAAGTTGAAGACGAAGAAGCTGTGGCAGATAATAAGGATCCAAATCAAAAGGAAACCGAAAAAGCAATTGAACCAAAATATACACCTGAATTTTATATAAGCCAGCTTCCAAAAGAACAAAAAGAAATAGACGAACTCGTTAAGGACAGGAATTTTGCCTACTATCAATTAGGACTTATTTACAAGGAAAAATTCAAGGAATATCAATTGGCCGCCAATAAGTTGGAGCAATTGCTGAAAAACAATCCAGAGGAACGATTGGTGCTTCCTTCGATGTATCATTTATATAAAATATATGAAATCATCGATAAGAGTAAGGCACTTGCAATGAAAGATCAGATCATTTCGAAATATCCAGAATCAAGATATGCCCAAATCCTGAACAGCAGTAATCCGTCTGAAACGGCGTTGAGCCAATCTCCAGAAGTTATATATAAAAATTTATATGCCAAATATGAACAAGGCGATTTGTTTACCGTTTTAGAAGAATCAGAAGCATTGATAGATCAGTTTACAGGAGAAGAAATTGTTTCGAAATTTGAATTATTGAAAGCCCACACGGTTGGAAAACTCAAGGGACTTGAAGAATATAAAAAGGCCTTGAATTTTGTAGCTCTAAATTACCCGAACAGTTCAGAAGGTAAAGATGCGGAACAGCTATTGGCGAAAAGCATTCCGTATTTGGAGAAATTGAGGTTTGATGGCGAACCTGCCAAAAACTGGAACATCATCTATAAAATTACAAATATCGATGACCCAAAAACCAAGGTTTTGATAGATAAAATCAAGAAATTCACCGCTGAAAGAACTGCTCAAAAACTGACCTATTCTGTAGATATTTATACCATGGACGAAAAATTTCTTGTAATTCACGGAATACCATCAGAGATTAATGCGAATGATATCAATACGATTTTAAAAGACTATAAAGATTATAAAATCACAGAACCGTCAATTGTGATTTCGAGCGAGAACTACAAGATTGTTCAGATAAAGAAAAATTTAGAAGAATATTTGAAACCAAGGCCAAAAATAGAACCAGCTCCTGCAACTCCCGAACCAGTTGTGCCAGTTGAAGAAGAAAAACCAAATAACAAGGACAAGGCAAAGGAAAGAGCAAAAGCAAGGGAAAGACAAAAAGAAGAACAAGGTTCAATGAGGCCACCTTCTTCTGAAGATGAAAATGAGGACGATAAGACAAAGCAAAAGGAAGAAAACAAAAGACCTTCGCAATTGAAGAATCAATCGCAACCGAAACAGACACCTTATTTACAACCTAGTTCAAAACCTCAAGAAGAAACAAAAAAGCCATAAAAAATGTTTGAGAAAAGCCCAAAATCTTACACAGACCTTTTAGGAAAAACCAATAGAATTGTTGAAGGAACGCTCATTAAAGGCGACATTATTTCACAGGCCGATTTCCGTTTGGATGGAGAGCTTGTTGGGAATTTTTCTTCAAAAGGAAAAATAGTAATCGGTCCGGCAGGAAGTGTCATCGGCGATATTATCTGCAAGAATGCCGACATCGAAGGTAAATTCGATGGAAAAATAGAGGTTAAAGAGATTCTAAACGTAAAATCAAAAGCCAGTATTCACGGAGAAGTAATCTGCGGGAAACTATCGGTAGAACCAGGAGCCGATTTCAGTGCATCTTGTTTTATGAAACCCATTATCAAAAACACAAAACCAAACGATGGAGAACAAGGAGGACAATAAATCAAAAAAATGGCTGACCTTTATAAATATTCCCATCCAAATGGGGGTGATTATATTTGCATTTTCCTATCTCGGAATTTGGTTGGATGAAAAATACACCAACTCATCCGTTTTTACAATCGTATTATCCTTGTTGTCTGTTTTCATAGCACTTTACAATGTGATAAGGCAGGTCAAGAACTTAAACAAAGAATAATGTCTCCATTTTTAAATTTTTTAAAATACCTCGTTCCTTTTTCAATCGTGCTTTTCCTTGGACAGCATTTCATGGTTTCAACTCTTTTTGCCAGCATTCCTTTTTTCTATTCTACTTGGAGTATTTATGTATTCCATATCATCATAACAATCCTTTCCTATCTGTTTTTACTTTTTGTAAACAAAAATTTTTCAGATTATACAGGCTATACCTTTATGGGAATTAGTATAATTAAGATGATGGCATCAGTGGTTTTTTTAATTCCGTTGTTGCAATCCG
Organism: Flavobacterium arsenatis; assembly: GCF_031456785.1. Classification (NCBI taxonomy): domain Bacteria; kingdom Pseudomonadati; phylum Bacteroidota; class Flavobacteriia; order Flavobacteriales; family Flavobacteriaceae; genus Flavobacterium; species Flavobacterium arsenatis. Next base: position 91,509 of record NZ_JAVDVI010000012.1, on the reverse strand, counting down.
ACACAATTGACCGTATTCCGGATGTTGGAGCCTTTTTTATACCCTATTTTTTATTTTTGTTTTTTGAGACAATTTTTGCAATTCGTTTAATAAACAAGAAGTAAAGCATAGCATTATTACGAATTTGTACAATCAAAGGCTTATTTTCTAAAAATTAATTGATATATTTTCAATTGTGAATTAAATATGTACCTTTGCAAAAATTTTTGAAACGTAAAATTAGATACACAATTTAATAATGGTAATTTCAAATAAACCACTTCAGTTCTTATTCGTTGCTATTGTAGCATGTATTTCGTTCGTTGGATTTGCAAATCCTACTGTTGACAGTACTCATGTTACCACAGAAGCTGTTGCTGAACACCACGGTGAAGCGGCTCACGAGAAAAAAGAATTCAATGCTAAAGAATTAATCAATTCTCACATTGGAGATGCTCACGAATTTCACATTGCTGATTGGGGCGGTCATCCGATTTCTTTTTACCTTCCGGTTATTTTATGGACTAACAATGGTTTAGAGGTTTTTTCTTCAGAGAAATTCCACCACGACAATACAGGTCACCACGTTGTAGATGCAAACGGGCAAGAATTAGTTCGTTACAAAGAAGTAATTTTCTATAAAGATAAATTTGAAACATTAACAGAAGACGAAAGAAAAAACGGTGCTTTTGCTTTTGATGCAAGACCTTTAGATTTTTCTATCACAAAGAATGTGTTCTCGATGTTGATGTCTACCATCATCTTGTTCTTCCTGTTTCTTGCCGTAGCAAGATCGTATAAGAAAAACCCAAAGGCACCAAAAGGAATCGCTGGTTTCTTGGAGCCACTGGTAACGTTCGTTAGAGACGACATTGCCAGACCAAATATCGGAGAGAAAAAATACGCAAAGTACATGCCGTATCTTTTGACTATCTTTTTCTTTATCTGGATCAACAACCTTATCGGATTGATTCCTTTCTTCCCATTCAGTTCTAACTTGACAGGAAATATCTACTTTACATTTGTAATGGCATTTATTACATTCGTAGTTACAACTTTCAGTGGAAACAAAGAATATTGGGGTCACATCGTGAATACACCGGGAGTTCCGTTTTGGTTAGCACCAATCATGGTTCCAGTAGAAATCATCGGTATGTTGACAAAACCTTTCGCCTTGATGATTCGTTTGTTCGCAAACATCACAGCAGGTCACATCATCATCTTGAGTTTAGTTTCCTTGATCTTTATATTTGATACAGTTGCGGTTTCTCCAATTTCTGGAGCGTTCGTATTGTTCATGAGTGTATTGGAAATGTTGGTTGCAGCGTTGCAAGCGTATGTGTTTACATTGCTTTCAGCTTTATTTATTGGTCAGGCTGTAGCAGAGCATGATCATCATTAATTTGTGTTTTATTAATTATTAACTATATAAATTTATTATTATGGTATTAGCTGGAATCGGAGCTGGATTAGCTGTAATTGGTGCAGGTCTTGGTATTGGAAAAATTGGTGGTTCTGCAATGGACGCTATTGCTCGTCAGCCAGAAGCTGCTGGAAAAATCCAGACTGCTATGATTATTGCTGCTGCACTTATTGAAGGTGTTGCACTTTTCGCAGTAGTTGTTGCGTTAATCGCTTAATTAAAACTAAAACTTCCTGCAGCGGTTGGCTTCAGGAAGTTTTTTTAAAACAAGACAAACAAATTTAAATATACAATCTTATGCAATTAACTTCACCAGAGAGTTTAATTTTTTGGACAACAATTATCTTTATTGTTTTCTTCTTTCTTTTGGCAAAATTTGCTTGGAAGCCCATCTTGGGAGCTGTAAAAAGCCGTGAGGAATCTATCAACAATGCTTTGGCATCTGCAGAAGCAGCTCGTAGAGAGATGCAAAATTTAACTGCTGATAACGAACGCATCTTGCAGGAAGCTAGAATGGAACGTGATGCTTTATTGAAAGAAGCACGTGAAATGAAAGATAAAATGATTGCCGATTCAAAACACGAAGCTCAACTTCAAGGAGAAAGAATGATCGAGCAAGCTAAGGCGGCTATCGAATCTGAGAAAAATGCAGCTATGGCTGAATTGAAAGCTCAAGTTTCATCATTGTCTCTTGATATCGCTGAAAAATTATTGAAAGAAGAATTATCAAACAAGGAAGCTCAAACCAAATTGGTAGAGCGAATGTTGGGTGATGTAAAATTAAACTAAGATCATGTCAGGAACCAGAGCAGCAATTCGTTATGCAAAAGCAATTTTAGACTTGGCCCTCTCTCAAGGAGTTGCCACTGAAGTCTATAATGATATGGTTTTGATTTCTTCAACAATCAAAGAAAACGCGGAATTGAGTACTTTTATTCAAAACCCAACGATTTCTGTAAGCGTTAAAGAAAGTGCCTTGACAGAAGTTTTTGCTTCAACAAATGGATTGACAAAAGGTCTTTTTCACTTGTTGTTCGAAAATAAAAGATTCGAGATTTTAGAAAGTGTTGCTTCACAATATGTTTTGCAATCTGACGAAATGAATGGTTTTGAAGTTGCAAAAGTAACTACAGCCATTCCGATGGATGCAGCATTAGAAGCGAAAGTATCAGAAAAAATCAGAGAATTTTCAAACAAAAAAATTACAATTGAAAACATTGTTGACGAGTCAATCATCGGAGGTTTTATCCTAAGAATAGGCGACAAGCAATACAATGCATCAATTGCTAATAGATTAAAAGTTTTAAAAAGAGAATTAAGTAACTAGTTATTTATATAATTATGGCGGAAATTAAACCTGCTGAAATTTCAGCAATATTAAAAAAGCAATTATCAGGTTTTGAATCTGGTGCAACGCTGGAAGAAGTTGGAACAGTATTGAATGTTGGAGATGGTATTGCTCGTATCTACGGGTTATCAAACGTCCAATATGGAGAGTTAGTAGAATTCGATAACGGTCTTGAAGCTATCGTTTTGAACCTTGAAGAAGATAACGTGGGTGTGGTACTTTTAGGACCATCAACAGGTATCAAAGAAGGATCTACTGCTAAAAGAACACAACGTATCGCTTCTCTAAAAGTAGGTGAAGAAATGGTAGGCCGTATCGTGAACACACTTGGTTTTCCTATCGACGGAAAAGGACCAATCGGTGGAACTTTATACGAAATGCCATTGGAAAGAAAAGCTCCTGGAGTTATCTTCCGTCAGCCAGTTACTGAACCATTACAAACAGGAGTAAAAGCAGTTGATGCTATGATCCCAGTTGGTCGTGGACAAAGAGAGCTTGTGATTGGTGACCGTCAAACTGGTAAATCAACAGTTTGTTTGGATACTATCCTAAACCAAAAAGAATTTTATGATGCAGGTCAGCCTGTATTCTGTATATATGTTGCAATTGGGCAAAAAGCTTCAACTGTAGCTTCAATCGCTAAAATGTTAGAAGAAAAAGGTGCAATGGCTTACACGGTTATTGTTGCTGCAAATGCTTCTGATCCTGCTCCAATGCAGGTTTATGCTCCAATGGCAGGTGCTGCAATCGGAGAATATTTTAGAGATTCAGGACGTCCAGCGTTAATCGTTTATGATGATTTATCTAAACAAGCAGTTGCATACCGTGAGGTTTCTCTTTTGTTGAGAAGACCACCGGGTCGTGAGGCTTATCCTGGAGACGTTTTCTACCTACACTCTCGTTTGTTAGAAAGAGCTTGTAAGGTTATCGCTAATGATGACATCGCTAAAAACATGAATGACTTGCCAGATTCTATCAAAGGAATCGTTAAAGGTGGTGGTTCGTTGACCGCTTTGCCAATTATCGAAACTCAGGCGGGTGACGTTTCTGCATACATCCCAACAAACGTAATTTCGATTACCGACGGACAGATTTTCCTTGACGGAGATTTGTTTAACTCTGGGGTTCGTCCAGCAATCAACGTAGGTATTTCGGTATCTCGTGTTGGAGGTAATGCTCAAATCAAATCAATGAAAAAAGTATCAGGTACTTTGAAATTGGATCAGGCACAATTCCGTGAATTGGAAGCGTTTGCTAAATTCGGTTCAGATTTGGATGCTGTTACTTTGAACGTAATTGAAAAAGGTAAGAGAAACGTTGAAATCTTGAAACAAGGTTTGAACGATCCTTACACGGTTGAAGATCAAGTTGCTATTATCTATGCAGGTTCTAAAAACTTGTTGAGAAATGTTCCTGTAAACAAAGTGAAGGAATTTGAGAAAGATTTCTTGGAATTCTTGAACGCAAAACACAGAGATACTCTTGATGCTTTGAAAGCTGGGAAACTTGATGACAAAATTACTGATGTTATCGAGAACGTAGCTAAAGAAGTTTCAGCGAAATATAACTAGAAAGTATTAAGTACTAAGTATCAAGAATTAAGACGTCTTGATACTTAATACTTCAATCTTAATACAATAAACATGGCAAATTTAAAGGAAATCCGTAATAGAATTACTTCCGTTTCATCAACGATGCAGATTACATCTGCGATGAAAATGGTTTCTGCAGCAAAGTTGAAAAAAGCACAAGATGCAATTACAGCAATGCGACCTTATGCCGAAAAATTAACGGAATTATTACAAAATCTTTCTGCATCCCTTGATGGTGATGTTGGGGGGGAATTTACCACACAACGTGCGGTAAGAAAAGTACTGATTGTCGCCATAACTTCAAACAGAGGTTTGTGTGGTGCTTTCAATACCAATGTAATCAAGGAAGTTAAAAACCGTACCGATTTTTATGCTGGAAAGCAAGTGGATGTTTTTGCCATTGGTAAAAAAGGAAACGACGTTCTGGGAAAAACGTGCAAGATTACCGATAATCAAAGTGCTGTTTTTGATAGCTTGACTTTTGAGAACGTTGCTGAAATTGCTCAACAATTAACAGAGATGTTTATCTCTGGAAAGTACGACAAGATTGAATTGGTGTACAATCAATTTAAAAATGCCGCAACACAAATCGTTCAAACAGAACAATTCTTGCCATTGGCTCCAATCGTTTCTGAAAAAGCAGCTTCAACAGTTGATTATATCTACGAACCAGAGAAAGAAGAAATCATTCTTACTTTGATTCCTAAATCATTAAAAACACAATTGTACAAAGCCATCAGAGATTCATTCGCTTCAGAACACGGAGCTCGTATGACGGCAATGCACAAAGCAACCGATAATGCAACAGAGTTGAGAAATCAATTGAAATTGACGTACAACAAAGCCCGTCAGGCAGCGATTACTAACGAAATCCTTGAGATTGTTGGTGGAGCTGAAGCCTTGAAAGGATAGTATATTTGTTAAATATATTTGAAAGCCGACAGAAATGTCGGCTTTTTTTTATTTTTTTTCATAATTTAGTAATTCACTAAAAAATATAGATTTATGAAAAAAATTACTTTATTATTGGCTTTTATGGCACTTGGAGCTAGTGCTCAAAATTTTCCAACTCCGTATTGCGAGATTGAGGACTATTTCGATGTGGAAGAAATTACCAGTGTAGATTTCAACGGTACAAGCATTACAAATGATGATTTAACATCGGTATTATTAGATTTCACCACTACGGTTGTAAATGTAGCACCTGGACAAAATTACACATTAACAGTCCAAGGAAATACTTATGGAGATTATGAAAACGAATATGTGGCATTCATAGACTGGAACCAGAATGATATTCTTGACGATGAAGGAGAGGTTTTCTATATTGGTTTGATTTATGATTCTGATGGAGCTGATGCTGAAAATGCTACTACGGAAATTACGGTTCCTGAAGATGCAGTTCCAGGAAATACTAGAATTAGGATCATAAAAACTTATACAGATGCCCTATTTGGTTTCACTTTAATAACCGATCCTTGTAATATTTTAGTTGAATTTGAAGAATTTGGTCCTGATACATCTTATGGTCAAGCTCTTGATTTCACACTAAATATAACAACTTTAGGAATAGATACTTTGGATAAAAAAGCACTGACGACCTATCCTAATCCTGTAAAGGATTTCTTGAATGTGAAATATTCTTCAAAAATTAACGATGTGAAGGTTTATAATTTACTAGGTCAAGAAGTATTTTCTAAAGAAATTGGACAATCTGATTTTCAGGTTAATCTTAGCAATCTTGCCACGGGAAGTTATGTTGTGAAATTATTTGCAGAAGAAGGACAACATAGTTTTAAATTGCTTAAGGACTAAAAAAGTTTAGCCGAAAACAATCGTGTTTTCGGCTTTTTTATTGGTTTAAATGATATAAAAGAAAAGCATAAAGCTCTGACTTTTCCTGAATTCTATTTTCATAGCTAGAATTGTTGCCATAGTGTCCGGATTTTTTCAAGGTTTTGATAAAAACGGGATTCTTTTGAGCTTCCCTGTTTTGCAATTTTGCGGCAAATTTATAGGAATGAACCGGTGGAACCCTATCGTCATTTTCGGATGTGATAATTAATGTTATTGGATAATTGATACCTTCCTTGATGTTGTGATACGGCGAATAGTCAATCATAGCTTTAAAATCTTCTACTTTTTCTGGATTGCCGTATTCATCATAATGAAACCTACCGATTGAATAATTGTGAAAAATCGCCATATCCAAGACACCAACATCAGGAATGGCAACCTTAAAAAGTTCAGGTCTTTGTGTCATTGCTACACCAACCAATAAACCTCCTTGTGAAGCTCCGGTAATGGCCAATTTGTTTGGAGAAGTATAGTTTTCCTTGATTAGGAATTCGGCAGCATCTATAAAGTCATTGAAGGAATTCATCTTTTTCAAGCCCATTCCATCGGTATGCCATTTTACCCCTTTTTCGCCACCGCCCCTAATTTCTGCGTAAGCGAAAATACCTCCGTTTTCTAGAAAATAAATTAAACCAGTATCATAGTTAGGACTGTTTACCTTTCCAAATCCTCCATAGGCTTTTAGCAAAGTGGGATTATTTCCATCTAAAAGAATCCCTTTTTTATGTACGATGGTAATAGGAACCTCAATATTATCACGGTTTTTGTAAGTGATGGTTTTGGTTTCAAAATAATCAAAAGGGAAAAGCGTCGGTTTTGCAGGCGTTGACTTTGTAAAATAAAGGATATCTGCATCCGTGTCAATATTGAAGCGATGGTTTTCATATCGATTCACATAGGAATAGGTGCCGTAATAAATGTCTTTCCTTAAAGCATCAAACGTGATGATATCCAAATCCAAACCCTGTGGAGCTTCAACTTTCCGAATTAGTTTTCCGTTATAGTCGTAAATAATAAAATAATTTTTGCCTATGGTTTTATATTTACAGATGATATAATCTTTGTAGAAAAGCGATTTCTGCAAGAGATGATTATAAATCTGCGGAATTACGACAGAATTTTCGGCCGTATTGTTCAAATCAAACGAACGGATTTCGCCCCAATTGTATTTTTGGGTAGAATAATAGATACGATTGTTCTTGTAACTTAAAAATTTAAAATTGGTTGAATCATTTTCAACAAATTTTTCCAAAACCATTTTCTCGTCCTTCAAATTGCCATAGTAGTAGTTTTTTGAAACATCATTCTTATCGTCTTCAATAACAAAAAGTTTTTCCCAAGCGGTAAAAAAACTAATGTTGCTTTCAGCATTAGATCCATCATAAATAAGTTCGTCTTCTTCTTGCTTGAAACCGATTTTGTGATAGTACAATTGAAAGGTAGAGTCTTTTGCAAATTGTTGCTGGTTGCTGTTCTTCTTATAAAAAATGCCAAGATTGCCATTCCAGGAAACATTCGAAAATTTTACGTTGTAGAGAACGTCTTCCATTTTTTCCCTTTTATCCAAATCAAAAAATCGAATTTCTTCCTTATCGCTTCCATCAATACGGATTTTATAGGCCAGATATTTTGAACTTCCAGAAGGATAATGATTGTTGATGGTTATATTTTTTCCTTCATAGATGGTGTTGGGGTCAATGATTTCAACTGATTTTTCATCAATATTGTTTCGGATATACAAGGCTGAAGATTTATTATTTTCCTTCCGATAATAGGAATAATAATATTTTCCTTTCCGCTCCGGGATCTTATAGGTGGTTGATTTATCGTATTCTTTTATGATTGAAGAGGGATTGTATTTCTTGTAAATTTCTGTAAAATGCTCCTCAACGAGTTTATTTTGTACATCAACCCAATCATTTACTTCCTTGGAACGCATATCTTCCAGCCAAGGATAATCGTCCTGAAACGAAACGGTATTTTTAGTAACCGTTATTGGTGTTTTTTTGACAACAGGAAACTCTTGACATATTAAAAAATGCGGAAGCGATAGAAATATGGAGAGAAGAATAGTTTTCATCGTTTTATGGTTTGCAAAGACCTCTAATACAATTAATTGTTCAAGTGATAGAGAAGGAAATTATAAAACTCTGCCTTTTCTTCCAGATATTCTTTATAATTGGAAATCTTTCCATAATGACCTGAATTTCTTTGCGTTTTAAGATAAATAGGATTCTTTTGAGAAGCTCTATTTTGAAGTTTTGCGGCAAACTTATAGGAATGGATAGGAGGCACTCTATCATCATTTTCAGAAGTAATTATTAATGTAATAGGATAATTCACGTCTTCTTTTATTTTGTGAAAAGGAGAATATTGCATCATCGTATTAAATTCTTCTTCAACATCAGGATTGCCATATTCATCATTATGAAATCTTCCAATAGTATAATCATTGAATTTTGCCATATCAAAAACACCCACTTCTGGAATGGCGACTTTAAATAATTCAGGACGTTGCGTCATTGCAACTCCAACTAATAAACCACCTTGAGAACCACCAGTTATGGCAAGTTTCTGAGGATTAGTATAATTTTCTTTGATTAAAAATTCGGCAGCATCTATAAAATCATTAAACGTATTCATCTTTTTTAAGCCCATTCCGTCCCTGTGCCATTTTTTTCCTTTATCACCACCGCCTCTAATTTCTGCGTAAGCAAAAACACCGCCTTTTTCTAGGAAATATAATAATCCAGTATCATAGCTTGGACCGCTTATAACCCCAAAACCACCATAGGCTTTTAATAAAGTTGGATTGTTGCCATCAAGTTTCAATCCTTTTTTATGTACGATTGTCATTAGAATATCCTTATTGTCACGACTTTTATAGGTTGTCTTTTTAGTCTCGAAATGATCAAATGTAAATAGGCTGGGTTTAGATTCGATGTATTCATTCAGGTAAATTCCGGTTTTCCCAGTTTCTAAATTAAGTTTATAATTAAGATAGGAAATCGTATACGAATAAAATGTTACATAAAGCTCTTTCGCCTCTTTATCAAAATAACGGATGTTAAAATCCATGTTATGAGGAACATCAAATTTTCGAATGAATTTCCCGTTCGAATCATACACGATCATATAATTTCTGCCCTCCGTTTTATATTCTCCAATGATATAATCCTGATAGAAATGAGTGCTAGTCAGGAGGTGATTGTAAATTTGCGGGATAACCACTTTTTCATCCGTTTTATCGTAAAGATTGAATGACTTTATTTCGCCCCAATCCGATTGCATTGAAGAAAAATAAATCCGATCCTTTGAAAAATGAAGAATATCGTATGGAGTTTTGTCATTTTCAATAACTTTCTCTAGTTTGAAATCTTCGGTATCTAAGGAAACGATATAAAAATTTCTTGCAGTTTCTTCCTTATTTTTCTCGATGATCAGAAGCTTGTTTTCTTTCGTTAAAAAACTAAAATCACTTTGATGTGCTGTTGCATCAAACAACAACTTGTCATTTTCCTGGGTCGTTCCAATTTTGTGGTAAAAAAGCTGATAGGTTGAATCTTTTTCAAATACATTCTTGTTGCTGTTTTTTTTATAAAAAACGCCCTTATCTTCGTTCCATGCAATTGTAGAAAATTTCACATCTTTTACCACATCATCCAAGATTGTTACTTTATCGATGTCACAAAAGCGTATTTCCTGCCTGTCACTCCCATCCAAACTCATTTTCACGGCTAAATATTTTGAAGATTTCGATGGATGATGACTGTTTAAAACAACATTATTGCTTTTGTAAATTCGATAGGGATTCACTAATTCTTGAGGTTCATCATTTAAATCTTTTCTGTAATACAATGAAGCAGGTTTGTCTCTGTCGCGTAAATATTTTGAATAATAGTATTTCCCAGATCTATAAGGCATGCTGTTGGTTGAAAGGTCGTCATATTCCGCAATTTTAGATCTAGAGGAATATTTTTTCGTGACTACTGCATAATGATTATTGGTAGCCAAATTCTGGTTTTCTACCCATTCTAGCGTTTCAGCAGAAGTAGCATTTTCCAGCCAAGGATATTCATCTACAAATGAAATGCTATGTTTTTGAACCGTTATCGGTGTTTTTTTTGCAACCGGAAATCCTTGTCCAAACGAAAACTGAAGACAAAAAAAGCAAATAAGGGAGAAAATAATTCTGTTCATTCTAAAAGGATAAGATTTAAAGCAAATATAAATGAATTGTATTATACTTAATTTAAAACTTTACCCACTCGAAAACCCAAAGAAATAGTTATTTTTGTTAGATATTATTGAGACAATACTTTGAGTTTATATAAAAATCTTTTCAAGCAAACAGCCATTTACGGACTCGCCACGGTTTTACCGAGAATGTTGAGTTTCCTGTTGGTAATGGTCCACACGGAAAAGCTCGTAAAAGCCGATTATGGAGAAACCACCATACTTTTGGCCTATATGGTGTTCTTCAATGTGATTTTATCTTACGGAATGGAAACGGCTTTTTTTCGTTTTTATAATTCTGAGAATAATAAAAAAGATGTTGTGGAAACTTCCACCATTTCCATTTTCTGGACCTCAATTGGATTTTTATTTCTTTCACTTTTTTTCAGGAATACACTCTCAAACTGGATAAATGTTGAAGTTCAGTTTGTTACCTATGCCATTTGGATTTTGGTTTTGGATGCCTTGGTTATCATTCCATTCTCCAAATTAAGAGCCGAACAAAGACCAATCGTTTATGCCGTAATCAAGATAGGAAACGTGGTCATCAATATGGCATTAAACTTGTTTTTCCTGTTGTATCTTCCACAAATAGCACAGAATAATCCTGATACTTTTCTAGCAACATTATATTTTGAAGATTTTCAGATAGGCTATATTTTTATGGCAAATTTGATAGCTAGTTTAGCCACTTTTTTGGTGCTTTCGCCAAATTATCTCCACGTCAAATGGCATTTTGATTTTCAGCTTTGGAAGAAAATGATGTATTATGGTTTTCCGATTCTGATTGCTGGAATCGCATTTGCCGTAAATGAACATTTGGATAAAATCATCTTGGAACATCTTCTTCCAAAAGACATTGGTAAGGCAGAAGTTGGAGCTTATGCTGCGTGTTATAAATTAGGATTATTTATGGTTTTGTTTGCAACCGCTTTTCGTTTAGGAATCGAACCTTTTTTCTTCAGTCATGCAAAAAACGAAAATGCAAAACAGACCTATGCAATAATAACCAAGTTTTTTGTCATTTTTGGTTCACTCATACTTTTGACGGTAATCGTTTTTGCCGATTTATTGAAGATGATAATGATTAAAGACGAATCCTATTGGGAAGCCATGAAAGTTGTTCCGCTGATTATCTTGGCCAATTTCTTCCTCGGAATCTACAACAATCTTTCGGTTTGGTACAAATTAACCGACAAGACCAAAATTGGAGCTTACATTTCAATTGTTGGTGCGATATCAACCTTGGGATTAAATTATCTTTTAATTCCAAAGTACAGCTATATGGGTTCAGCAATTGCAACAATCGTAGCCTACGGAAGTATGATGATAATTTCCTATATCCTCGGAAACAAATACTATCCGGTTCCGTATGATATGAAAAAAATTGGAGGCTATTTGGGAATTTCAATCTTGTTTTCCGGACTCTCGTTCTATTTCTTTAGAGAGAATTATTTTGTTGGAATTCCGCTGATTCTAGTATTCACGTATTTCATCTATTACAATGAAAAAGAAACATTAAATAAAATCATTAAAAGAAAAGCATAAGCATCGATGGAAATAAAAATCAAAAACAAATCGCAACATCCTTTACCAAATTACGAAACCATAGCTTCAGCCGGAATGGATTTGAGAGCGAATCTAACGGAATCCATAACCTTAAATCCTTTGGAAAGAGCAATCGTTAAAACCGGACTTTTCATAGAATTACCAATTGGTTTTGAAGCACAAGTTAGACCAAGAAGTGGCCTTGCGGCAAAAAAAGGAATCACAGTCTTGAATTCTCCCGGAACAGTTGATGCAGATTATCGCGGCGAAATTGGCGTTATTTTAGTAAATTTATCCAATGAAGCTTTCGTTGTAGAAAACGGTGAAAGAATTGCCCAATTAATCATTGCAAAACACGAACGTGCCGAATGGATTGAAGTTCAGGAATTATCTGAGACTTCAAGAGGTGAAGGTGGTTTTGGGAGTACGGGGGTCAAGTAATTCCTGCGAAGGCAGGAATCCCGTGAATTGAAAATTTAAAAGTTATAAATAATCGCAAAAGCAGGATTGAAATAAAAGTTTCCTGCCTTCGCAGGAATAGAGAAAAATGAAGTTATGGTATTTTATATAATGTCAAATAAACCTCAAGGTGTTATTTATGTTGGAGTTACCGATAATTTATTAGAACGTGTCAAGGAACATAAATTAAAAATTTATCCAGACTCATTTACAGCTAAATATAATTGTAATAAGTTAATTTATTTTGAAGAATGGGAAGATGGATTTAAAGCTACAATCAGAGAAAAACAATTAAAAAAATGGAAAAGAGATTGGAAAGTAAATTTAATTGAAGATATGAATCCAGCTTGGATGGATATTAGTTTAAATTGGAATTTCAATTTTAATACAATAAGAGAAAAATAATAATTATTAACCAAGATATCTGCTTTCGCAGGTATGTAAAAGATACCCGCTTTCGCGGGCAATAACATGAAAATAATAGTTCCAATGGCAGGACGTGGCTCACGTTTGAGACCACATACATTAACAGTTCCAAAACCATTAATTCCAGTTGCAGGAAAACCAATCGTGCATCGTTTGGTAGAAGATATCGCAGGAGTTTTAAATCAAGAAATTGAAGAAGTAGCCTTCGTAATCCACGAAAGTTTTGGTAAGAAAGTAGAAGAAGATTTGATTGCAATTGCCGAAAAATTAGGTGCAAAAGGAACCATTTATTATCAAAATGAAGCTCTAGGAACGGGTCACGCCATTATGTGTGCCAAGGATTCTTTGAGTGGTCCGGCCGTTATCGCTTATGCAGATACGCTAATTCGTGCCGATTTTGATTTGGATAAAACCGCCGATAGCGTAATTTGGGTAAAGCAAGTAGATGAACCGGAAGCTTTTGGCGTTATAAACTTGAATGAAAACAACGAAATAGTGGAATTGGTCGAAAAACCAAAAGAGTTCGTTTCGGATTTGGCCGTTATCGGAATTTATTATTTCAAGGACATTTCGGTTTTGAAAGACGAATTGCAATCGGTGTTGGACAACAACATCATTCACGGTGGCGAATATCAAATCAACGACGGAATCAAGCAGATGATGGCAAAGGGTATGAAATTTGTACCAGGAAAAGTTGATGAATGGATGGATTGCGGCAACAAGAATGTCACGGTCGAAACCAATTCCAGAATGCTAGGATTCTTGCACAACGACGGAGAACATTTGGTTGATTATGATGTGAAATCAGAGAATTCAACCATAATTCCTCCTTGTTTTATTGACAAGGATGTCATCTTAATCAATGCAACAGTTGGTCCAAATGTATCGCTTGGAAAAGGTTGTCATGTAACGAATGCTACGATTAAAAATAGTTTGGTTCAAAATCATTCACACATTAAAAATGCCAATCTGGATAATGCCATGATTGGAAATCATGCGAGTTTTGACGGTAATTTTACATCAATCAGTATTGGAGATTATTCGGTTTTAGAATAAAAAAAATGAAAAAAACAGCCCTAATCATACTCTTTGGAATACTTTTTTCCTTTCCAACTTCAGTTTTTGCTCAAGCAGAACCGGAAGCTATTGGTTTGGAAACCGATGAATTTCAAGAACTTTTCTTTGAAGCTTTAAAACAAAAAGGCATTGAAAATTATGACAAGGCCATTGTTGCATTAGAAAAATGCCTGAAGCTTGAACCACAAAATGCCAACGTCTATAACGAATTGGGCAAGAATTATCTCAAAAATAAGGGTTACAAGGATGCCTACGAAGCATTCGAAAAGGCAACCCAGATCGATCCGAAAAACAAATGGTTCTGGCACGGGATGTATGATGTTTGCTATCAGACACAGGATTACAATCAATCTATCATTATTGTAACGAAGCTCATCAAATTTGATGCTGGATATAAAGAGGATTTGGTTTCGCTTTATATGTACACCCAGCAATTCGACAAGGCTTTGGCTCTGATTAATGATTTGAATGAAAACGTAGGAAAGTCTGAAAAGAGAAACGGCTATAAGATGCAAATCCTTCAGACGGCAAAATACCAAGGTGCCGAAAAGGAAAATTTGGTTGAATTAATCAAGAATCATCCAAAAGAAGAAGCCAATTACATTTCGCTGATCTATTTGTATTCCAACAGCAATGAAGAGGAAAAAGCACTTGAAGTGGCTAAAGAATTAGAAAAGGAAATTCCAACTTCGGCTTGGGCTCAAGTGAGTCTTTTTAAATTTCATCTGAACAATAATGAGGGAGATAAGGCCGTTGCTTCAATGAATACAGTACTTGACAGCGACGAAATTGATCTTAAGATCAAACATCGAATTTTAAACGAGTTTCTGATTTTTGCCACAAAAAATCCAAAATACGAACCAGCTCTGGAAAAGGCAATTGCTTATTTTGAAAACGAAAATGGAGTGGATGTTGCCAAGGAAATCGGGAAGTTCTATCAGAATAAGAAAGATTGGAACAAGGCAATAAAATATTATGAGATGGAAGAAAGTGGCAATCCTACGAATATGGAAAACACGATGCTTCTGTTTCAGGCTTATGCCGAAAATCAGCGGTTTCAGGAACTCTCCAAAAAGGCCGAAAACATGATGGAATTGTTTCCTTCCAAACCGGAATTCTATTATTATGCAGGAATGGCCTATAATCAGCTGAAGAATTTCAAGAAAGCAAAAGACATTCTGGAAACTGGAATTGATTATCTGGTAGAAAACAAAGCAATGGAAATTAATTTCAATATTCAATTGGGAGAAGCCTACAACGGTTTGGGCGACATGAAGAAAAAAGAAAGCTATTTCCAAAAAGCCGATAAATTATTAAAAGAATAAAACGATGAAGATTAAAAAGTTGAAAAATATAAGAGTACTACTCCACATTATATTTTTGGTAGTTCTTGCAACCTTGGTTTCCTGTAAATCCAAAGCAGTAATTGCCGAAGCTACAGCAACCAAAAAGATGAGTGCCGACAAAATTGTTTCCAATCATTATGCTGTGAAAAAAGAGTTTAAAACAGCTTATATAAAAGCAGATGTGAGCTACAAGGATGATAAGCAAAGTCTAAATGTTTCTGCCGATATTCGCATCAAAAAGAACGAACAAATATTGTTGAGCCTCCGTTTTTTTGGAATTACAATGGCAAAAGCCTTGATTACTCCAAAAGAGGTTAAATATTATGAAAAATCAGGAAACAAATATTTTGAAGGGGATTATACCACTTTAAGCAAATGGCTCGGAACGGATTTGGATTTCAATAAGGTTCAAAATATGCTCATTGGTCAGGCTTTCGACGATTTGAACGATGGAAAATACGATGCTTCGATTGAAGACGGTTTCTATAAATTAAACGATAAATCAAATAAAAATACCGAAAAAGCGTTCTTTTTTGAGGCATCACAATTTCTAATAAAAAAACAAGAAATAAGCCAAAAATCAAAAAACCGAATGCTGAAGGTGAGTTATCCTAGCCATAAGGATTATCCGGAAGTCATTTTGCCTACTCAATTAATCATTGAAGCCCTACAGGACAATACAGCAACAAAAATAAACATAGAATACAAGTCGGCTACTTTTAATGAGGAACTTTCTTTCCCATATAGCGTTCCGGATGGCTTTGATAGAATTTTTATTGATTAGATTTGCACAAATATTTTTATAATATGTCGAAATACATCCTTACGTTACTTCTAATTTTTATGACTTCATTTTCGTGGAGCCAGACTCAACAAGAGAAACTGGAACAGCGAAAAGCACAGCTTATTAAAGAAATTCAGGAACAAGAACGTTTGTTGCAAAGCCAAGACCAGAAACAGAAATCGGTCTTGACGACTATCATCCAGCAAAAGGAAAAAATAAGACTGCGTGAAAATTTGATCCAAACTACCGAAAAACAGGCGAGGATTCTAAAGGACGAAATGTATCTGAACCAATTGGCCATCAACAAACTCAATCGTGAATTGAAGGATTTGAAGGAAGATTATGCCCAAATGATTGTAAAGTCCTATAAAAGTAGATCCGAACAAAGCCGAGCGATGTTTCTTTTGTCTTCCGAAAATTTTCTACAAGCCTATAAGAGAGCTCAATACATGAAACAATATACGAGTTATAGGAAAACACAAGGCGAAGAAATCAAGGTAAAAAGCGACAAGCTTGCCGATTTGAACAATAAACTCGACACTCAAAAAACCGAAAAGCAAAAACTGATCGAAGAGCAGGAACAGGAACGTATTGTGCTTCAAAAGGAAAAAGAAGAACAGGAAAAACTGGCGAATTCTATCAAGAAAGACAAAAAGAAAATTGTTGCCGAAATCAAGAAAAAACAGCAGGAAACAAGAGTTATCGATCAAAAAATTGATAAGTTGATTAAGGAAGCGATTGCCGAAGCGAACAGAAAAGCTGCCGCTGCTGCAAAAAAAGCAAACCCAAACACTACTGTTGCTGCAACAAAAGCAACTGAAAATTCAACAAAAATTGTATTGACACCCGAAGCAAAAATTGTTTCGGACAACTTTAAAGCCAATAAAGGGAAATTGCCTTGGCCGGTGGAAAAAGGACAAGTTACCTTGAAATTTGGAAATCAGCCTCATCCAGAAATTAGTTCTCTAACAGTTCACAGCAGCGGAATTGAAATTTCTACTACAGATGGATCCAATGCAAGGGCAGTTTTCGACGGCGAAGTTTACAGCATTATTTATGTTTCTCCTGTTCAGAAATCGGTAATGATACAGCACGGGGATTTCTTTACGGTTTACCATAATTTGAGCAGTGTTTCGGTTAGCAAAGGTCAAAAAGTGAGCCGTAAACAATCAATAGGGAAAATCCGAACCAGTGGCGATACTGGTAAAACGGTTTTGAAGTTTATGATTTCCCAAAATACAACTTATGCCAATCCGCAAAGCTGGTTGACACCGATGTAGGATTAAAACATATATATTGAAAAGGCGGTTGAGAGTTCTCTCAACCGCCTTTTTTTATGATGTAATTTTAAATATATTTCTAGATTTTATCTTGCCACATTCACAGTATCAATATTTTCAACCTGCAAACTATCACCATCTTCAAGAGGGTCAAAAAGAAAAGTTTCGTCCTTTTCAAAACCTTTTCCGGCTTTAATATCCTTGTTTTTTTGCAAAGAAATTTTGTAATTAGATGGCGTTCCAGAAATTTTCAAGTTGATATAACTCACACGTTTGTTCGGGTCTTTATAGATGATTTCGTCTTCCTGATCCGGATCGATTTCCTCTTTTTTCTTGCCAAATAATTTTTGTGTAGCCACTTTCGTTACCAATTTCAAAGGAACACGAATGTAATATTCCATATTCATATCGACATCGTGATTGCCTGAAAGTTCGATAAAGCCAAGAGAAGAATTGATGAGCATATTTGGCAAAATCATTTTACCATTTTTCACCTCAAGGCGATTTTCCAATTTGTCAAACATAACTTTAGAGAGGTTTTTATCCTTAAAAAAGTCGGAAAGTGCATCCATCGGACCAAAATTCTCAAGTCGTCCGTTTTCTATCGAAACATCAATCGTTAAATCCGATTGGTTGATGATTGGAGTAAGATCGGTATGCATCAAGATTTTACCTTTTATTCTTCCTGTAAAAATACCGTGCAAATTCTCCGAAACCAATTTGTCTTGTCCAAAATTATCAAACTTGAACAACACTTCGTCCAGATTCACTTTCTGGATTTTCAAGTCGGGATTGAAGTAGATGTGTTTTGGATCCGAACCATTAAAATAGCCCGTCAAGTCGATTTTACCGCTTGCGGCATTCAATTGCAAATGGTCCAAAAACACCATGTGGTTTTCTTGAACCCGGATAATTCCTTTCAAATGGGCAACCTTATAACGATGAAAATTTAATTTTTTAATATCAGTATCGATTTTCATATTACGAAACGGAATTTCAAAAAGATTAAACACATCATCGTGATCAATTTGTTTTGTATCGGTTTGTTTTACAGGTTTATAACTAAATAATTCATCAAAATTGAGATTGTTGGATTTGAATTTTAAAGACGCTTGCTTTTTGATGGATTCCGGATCCGAACCGATGTAATAATTTCCGTCAAGAGCAAAATCGCTCGAACCAATTTTGCATTCCAATTGATTGAAAGTCAACAAGTCATTTTCAAAATGAAGATTTCCTTTCCCATATTCGAGCTTCACGGGATGCACTTTTAAATTTCCTTTTAGCTGTTGCAAATGAAGATCAGACGACTTCAAGACCTTGTCGAAATGAAGCGCGAGACTTCCGTGAATTTTCAAATCCCTAATTTCTTCCTGGCGATAATCTTCGGGAACATAATTTTCGCCTTTATAGGAAAACATATCCTTGAGACGAAGAAATGTTGAAGTTAAATCAAACTCAAATTTGGTATCTCCGTTCAATTCATCATCTAACCAAAGATTATAATTTTCGACCAATCCAGTGATGTGAAAGTCGCTATCATCAATCATTCCGTCGAAATTCTTGATTTTGATTTTGTTGTCTCTCACAAAAAGTTTGGCATCAAAATCATGAAAAGTATGAGGATAATGCGTTAGTTTTCCGTACAAATCTTCAATGAAAAAGTTTCCTAGCGGAATGTTTTTAGATTGAATAAAAGTGTTGGCATCACCTTTAAAACGCAATCCCAGTCTTAAATTTTTGATGTTTTCATCAATAGGTTTCAGTTTAGTTGTATCGAAAGATGTCAGTTGTTTCAAATCCAATTCTTTAGAATCAATTTGCACTCTCGCCTTCACTTCCTGATTGGTTTTATGCAAAATGGCCGGAATATTGCTAATGAAACCCGAAAGCGAAAGATCGGAATTGCCGACTTTTAATTTGCAATATTCCATAAAAATATCGTTGCCGTCCATTGTTGCCTTCAAATTGAAATTCCGGATTGGCAAATGATAGCTTTCTGATTTAAAATTCAAATTGGTAACCAATAATTCTGAATAGTAGGCCTGGTTTAGTTTTTCCAAACTTCTTTCTGGATGAGCCAAATCGATGATGTCGTGGAAATTCATTTTCAAGGCAACTTTTCCCGTAAGGTTACTAAAATCTTTGAGGTTGAAAAATTTAGTCAGGAAATCCAAGTCAAAATCCGAATCAATTTTCATGTCTATTTCGGGCGAAATGAAATTTTTAACCACCAAATCGCCTTTAAAAATTCCGGCTTCGGGTTTGGCAAAAAAATCGGTTAGCTTGAAAATACTGGAGGAAAGGTTTCGCGATTCGCCATTGCTGTAGGAAGCCGTGAACGACATTTGGTCCAGCTTTTTATGGGTTTCTTTGTTGTCAAAAAAACCAGCTTTACAACCAAATTTAGCCGATACAGCTGGTCTGTGACCATTTGAAGACTTTCCTTTGACTGCAGCTTCAAAAAAAATGTCGCCTCGATTGTCATAAGATTTCAAGGTTTCCGATAAAGGTTCGGGTGCAAAAGCAATGAGCAAATCGAAATTGGGTTTTTTACCGCTAAAAGTCAAATCCATATTAAAATCATCATCAAAATCAATACTTCCCTCCATCCCAAAAAGTCCGTTTTCAAACTGAATTTCAGAAGGTTCAAATTCGATTTTGTGTGTTTTTTTGTGGAAAGAAAAAGCAGTAAAAATGTCGAAATGTTTATTCTTAACAAATGTAGAGTCGTTGTTTTTCAGGATGTTCAGATAAAAATCGCTATCCAATCCCATGTTGATATGGGTTTCATTTTTTTCAAAACGAACGATTGCTTTTTCTAATTTTGCATCAACAGAAAGGCTATCTGCTTTATTTATTTTCGAAATTTTTACCTGATTGATATGAATTTTTTGCAAGTCCAAATGAAATTCTTCCTCAAGATCATCAATTGGCTTTTGAGATTCAAACGCTTTCATGATGTTGAAAGTTCCGTCCTGTTCTTGAACAATATTCACAAAACCACCTTTTAGTTTCAGGGTTTTCACTTCGTATTTTCCTTCTAAAATCGTCCAAATGTCAAAACCGGCATAAACATCATGCAAGCTAACGATGGGCTTTTCTGAATTGTTTTTGGTTTCAAAGACTTCTAAGCCTTTCAAATCAATCGAAATGTAAGGGAAGTTTTCGAAAGGAGAAATTTTTGTGCTTTTTATGGCGATTTCGCCTTTGAAATCCTTGTTGAGGGTTTCTAATAATTCAGCGACAACGGCATCTTTTTTGAAAACCAAGACGGTACATAAAACGCCAAAAAGTAGTAGGGGAATCAAAATTGACAGCCCTACTACTTTTTTCCACGTTTTTATTTTCTTTACTTTCGTCAATATAAAATTGTTTTAGTTGATACTACAACTCGTTCAGCATTTTGGAAATTTCATCCAATTTTGGAGTCAGGATGATTTCGATTCTACGGTTTTTAGCTTTTCCTTCGGCAGAATCATTTGGGGCCAACGGCGAATATTCTCCTCTTCCAGCAGCAGTAAGGTTTTGTTTATTGATGGCTTTGTTTTCTGTCAGAATTCCAACAATGGCAGTGGCTCTTTTTGTAGATAAATCCCAGTTGTTTTCAATTTGCCCCATTGCTCCAGCAAATTTGTCATTATCAGTATGACCTTCAATTAAAACCGATATTTCAGGATTATCTGCCAAAACTTTTCCTACTGCTACAACTGCTTTTTTACCTTCTGTTCCAACAGCCCAACTTCCGGTTTGAAACAACAGTTTATTTTCCATTGAAACATAGACTTTTCCATTTTTCTGTTCAACGGTCAAACCTTTTCCTTCAAAGGCATTCAAAGCTTTTGATAAAGTTTCTTTCAGTTTTTTCATTGCTGCTTCTTTTGAAGAAATCATTTCTTCCAGTTCGGCAACTCGGTTAGAGCGTTCTTGGAAATCCGCCATTAATTTGTTTAAGCGGGCTTGTTCTGCAGCCAAAGCTTTTTCTTTTGCTTCAAGCTTTGCAAGCAACTCACGGTTTTTGTCAAGGTTTGTCTTCAAGACATCATCGCTGTTTTTCTCTAAAGCATTATAGGAAGATTGCAGGTTTTTCAAGTTATTGCTCGATGCTGTATAATCGGCAAGAAGCTTGTCGCGTTCGGCTTTTAGCTTTTCATATTCTTTTTGCAAAGAAGATTTATCGAGCTCTAATTGGTTTTTTGCCTTATTTAAATCTTCATTTTCATCAGCAAGTTTGCGGTTTTCCTTTTTTTGGTTGGCCAGTTTGTTTTCTAAATCGTTGTACACTTTTTTAGAAACACAAGATGTTGATAAAGCCAAAACAAGCAAGGCTATTGAAACTTTTTTTATCATTTTAATTGTTTTTAAGTACTATTTATTTTTGTATTATTATTCAATTTCAATCATAACCGGACAATGGTCAGAATGTTTGGCATCAGGCAAAATCAAAGCTCTTTGCAGTTTGTTTTCAATTAAATTACTCACCAAAATATAATCAATTCGCCAACCTTTATTGTTTCCTCTTGCTCCAGCTCTGTAGCTCCACCAGGTGTAATGATGTGGGTCTTTGTTGAAATGGCGGAAGCTATCGGTGAATCCATTTTTCATAAACAAATCAATCCAGGCTCTTTCTTCAGGAAGGAAACCCGAAACGGTTTTGTTTCTAACAGGATCATGAATGTCAATTGCTTCGTGGCAAATGTTGTAATCGCCACCAATTATCAGGTTTGGAATTTCTTTTCTCAATTCGGTAATGTATTCCTGAAATTCCCTCATGAACATAAATTTATGATCGAGTCTAGCAATATTTGTTCCAGAAGGCAAGTAAAGGCTCATTACGGAGTAATCATCAAAATCCAAACGAAGATTCCGTCCTTCAAAATCCATATAATCAATCCCGGTTCCAAAAACTACGTTGTTTGGTTTTATTTTTGAAAGCACTGCAACGCCGCTGTATCCTTTTTTTTGTGCAGAAAACCAATAATGATAAGGATATCCTGCTTTTTCAAATTCTTCAACAGGAATCTGGTCTTTTGTTGCTTTAATTTCCTGAAGGCAAATGACATCAGGATTGGCTTGTTGCAACCATTCGATAAAACCTTTAGAAATTGCAGCTCTAATGCCATTAACATTGTATGAAATAATCTTCATAATAATTTAAAAATTTTGTCTTTTCAAAAGTAGGCAAAAAGGTTTAATTTTTATAAAAAACTACTAATTTGAGTAAATAAAGAAATTGAAACTTGACCCTTCTAGGGTTGCTTTTATAACAAGTTTTGCTATCTTTGTTTTTACCAAATAAATTAAAAGCATAGATGGGTTTAGTAACCGCGAAGGAAGTTGCAAAAGCAATAAACACTGAAAAATACGGAATTTTTGGAACTTTTTCAGGCTGGCTACTGATGAAAGTGCTAAAAATTTCGACATTAAACGATGTTTACGACAGGAATAAGCATTTAAAAGATGTTGAATTCCTGAATGCCATTTTGGATGAATTCCAGATAAAATTCGAAATACCTGAAGAAGATTTAAAACGCCTTCCAAAAGAAGGAGCTTACATTACAATCTCCAATCATCCTTTGGGTGGAATTGATGGTATCTTGCTTTTAAAATTGATGCTTGAAAGAGAGCCAAACTTCAAGATAATTGCCAATTTTCTTCTGCATAGAATTGATCCGATGAAACCTTATATCATGCCTGTGAATCCTTTTGAAAATCATAAGGATGCAAAATCCAGCGTGATTGGAATCAAGGAAACTTTACGCCATTTGAGTGATGGAAAGCCTTTGGGGATGTTTCCTGCTGGAGAAGTTTCTACCTATAAAGATGGAAAATTAGTAGTTGACAAAGCTTGGGAAGAAGGCGGAATTAAAGTCATCAGAAAAGCCCAGGTTCCTGTAGTGCCTATTTATTTTCATGCAAAAAACAGCAGGTTGTTTTATTTGTTGTCCAAATTAGGCGGAACGCTCAGAACGGCAAAATTGCCATCGGAAGTACTAACGCAAAAAGATAGAATCATAAAAGTTCGAATCGGCAAACCAATTTCTGTTGCCGAACAAAATGAACATGAATCAATAGAAGAATATTCAGAATTTCTAAGAAAGAAAACCTATATGCTTGCCAATCCTTTTGAAAAGGAAAGCAAACTTTTGGCGGCACCTACTTTAAAAATACCTAAAAGTCCGAAACAAATTGTTACTGCTGCAAACCATGAAAAGATTGTAGCGGAAGTAATCAATTTGCGAAAGCTAGAATGCAGATTGTTGCAAAGTAAAAACTATGAAGTGTTTTTTGCACAAGCAGACAAAATTCCAAACATTCTTCATGAATTGGGAAGGCTTCGAGAAATTACTTTCAGGGAAGTTGGAGAAGGAACAAATGAATCCATCGACATAGACAAATTTGACAAATATTACCATCACATGTTCCTTTGGGACGAAGATGCCCAAAAAATAGCAGGTGCTTACAGGATGGGACTAGGTTCTGAAATTTATCCTAAATATGGTATTGAAGGATTTTATTTGCACGAACTTTTCCGTTTTGAATCGGAACTTTTTGATATGATGAACAAATCTATCGAAATGGGAAGGGCATTTATTGTAAAGGAATACCAGCAAAAACCTATGCCATTATTTTTGCTTTGGAAAGGGATTGTACACACCACATTAAGATACCCCGATCATAAATACCTGATAGGTGGCGTTAGTATTAGCAACCAATTCTCGGATTTTTCTAAATCATTGATGATTGAGTTTATGAAATCGAATTATTATGATCCCTACATTGCTCAATACATTCACCCTAAGAAAGAATACAAAGTAAAGCTTAAAGATGCAGACAAAGACTTCATTTTTGATGAAGCAGAATCTGATTTGAACAAGTTCGATAAGATTATTGATGAACTAGAACCTGGAAGCTTGCGTTTGCCTGTATTGATCAAGAAATATATCAAGCAGAATGCTAGAGTTGTAGCCTTTAATGTTGATCCTTTATTCAATAACGCTGTCGATGGACTGATGTATATAAGAATTGCAGATATACCAGAAAGTACCATGAAGCCGGTAATGGAAGAGTTTCAAGCAGAACTCGAAAGAAAATTAGCGGAAAAAGGCGAATAAATTAATTGAAATAATAAACGTATCCTACATTTAAAGTAGCAGAATAATCATTCGTTTTATTTTCTTTATAGATTTCTTTGTCTGGGTTCATTCCATCCATCCAGTCAGTAAAATAATATTGTAATCTCGCATCAACTATTACCGCATGATAGTCAGCCAATTTATATCTGAAACCAAGGCTAGTGGTTAGAGAAACAGCAATCCCAGAATCGCTTTTAAAACCATCAATATATTTGTTGATCATTGTATTAGAGGTTCCTATTGGCCCTAAAGAAGATTCTGCAGTTACATTATAACTAGTGATTTGAGTACCAGCACTAATGTAGGGAGTAAAAGTAGCGCCACTGTAATCATCTGTTTTAAAAGGATAGTATTCAAGTTGAATACCTACATTTCCTGCCTTAAGGTCACTACTCATAGCACGTAGTTTTTGTGCAAATAATGAATTTCCTTCAACATATTTTCCATAATGCTGTAATTCAACTTTCATGAAGGAGGCTTCCAGACGAAGTTTGAAATTGTCTGCAAAATGCGATCTGTTGCTGTTTAAAGATAAATAATAAAAAACACCGGCAGAGAAACCTACATTTTTAATTGCATTATCAAAGTTGCCTTTTTCGCCAAAGTCAGACTGAAAAAACACAGGACCGGCCATAAAACCAATTTCGTGGTAAGTATTTCCATATTGAGCTTTTACCGATGAACAGCTAATTAAAATCACTATTGATGTTATTATTTTTTTCAGCATAATAAAAAAAGATTTCAGGTGTAAGGATTGGCAAATATATAAAAACATCTATCACTTATAAAATATATATAAGAAATAGTTAGTTTTTAAGTAAAAAGCTAACGAAAACTTTTAATAGGCTGTATAAAAAGCTGTTTTCATTAAGATTTCTTAACAAAAGCGTAATTTTACTGCGAATATAAAAAAACTACGATTGCTATTTACATAAAATTGTATATTTGCTCCATCAACGAAAACGTTTTCAAAAACGTTAATAACTTAAAAATCATGTCACAAAGTATTCAATCATTTGTTGAAGCAGTTGCTAAAAGAAATCCTAACGAGCCTGAATTCATGCAGGCTGTTCACGAAGTTGCTGAAACAGTAATTCCGTTTATTGAAGAAAATAAAAAATACCAGAACAAAATGCTTCTGGAAAGAATGGTTGAAGCCGAAAGAATAATCACTTTCCGCATTGTATGGACTGATGATGCAGGAAACACTCAGGTTAACCGCGGTTATAGAATTCAGATGAATTCTGCCATCGGACCATACAAAGGAGGAATTCGTTTTCACCCTTCTGTAAACCTAAGCATCTTGAAATTCCTTGCTTTTGAGCAAACCTTCAAAAACAGTTTGACAACTTTGCCAATGGGTGGAGGAAAAGGTGGAGCTGATTTTGATCCAAAAGGAAAATCAGACAATGAAGTAATGCGTTTTTGTCAAGCTTTCATGACAGAATTGGCAAAACATATCGGTGGAAACACTGACGTTCCAGCCGGAGATATCGGTGTTGGAGGAAGAGAAGTTGGCTATATGTTTGGTCAATATAAAAGATTAAGAAATGAATTTACTGGAGTTTTAACCGGTAAAGGAATTTCTTTCGGAGGATCATTGATTCGTCCTGAAGCTACAGGTTATGGAGATGTTTACTTCGCACAAAGTATGCTAGGAACAAGAGGCGATAGCTTCACAGGAAAAACGGTTGTTGTTTCTGGTTCAGGAAACGTAGCTCAATATGCTGCTGAAAAAGCAACTCAATTAGGAGGAAAAGTTGTTACAATGTCGGATTCATCAGGATATATCTATGATGCTGACGGAATTGATGCTGAGAAATTGGCTCACGTAATGGAAATCAAAAACGAATTGAGAGGTAGAATCAGCGATTATTTGAAAAAATATCCAACTGCCAAATTTGTTGAAGGAAAACGTCCATGGGAAGTGAAATGTGATGTTGCCTTGCCATGTGCTACTCAAAACGAATTGAACGAAGATGAAGCAAAAGCTTTGGTAGCAAACGGATGTATCTGTGTTGCAGAAGGAGCTAACATGCCATCAACTCCAGAAGCCGTTTTAGTTTTCCAAAAAGCAAAAATTTTATTTGCTCCAGGAAAAGCTTCAAACGCGGGAGGAGTTGCAACTTCAGGTCTTGAAATGTCTCAAAACTCTTTGAGATTAAGCTGGACATCAGAAGAAGTTGACGAAAGATTAAAAAGAATTATGCTAGACATCCACGCTTCATGTGTGAAATATGGTTCTGATGCTTCAGGCTATGTTGATTATGTGAAAGGTGCTAACATTGCAGGATTCGTAAAAGTTGCTGACGCAATGCTTGCTCAAGGTGTTGTTTAATCAGAAATCTTAATAAATATTTTAAAAATGCTCTCAATTGGGAGCATTTTTTTTTGTTTCCTATATTAAAATTCAAATAAATTCGTTTTGTAGTATATTTGTCTTAGTAATAAAATTGTAATGAAATATTTTTTCCCGGCATTTCTCTTCCTTATATCAATACAAATTGGATTTTCCCAGAACAGTAAAAGCTGGAACAGTTATTTTAGTTATAATGAAATCAAAGATGTTTCTGAATCTAGTGATAGGGTTTTTGCAGCATCAGAAAATGCTCTTTTTTCTAAAAGCGACATTACAAACGAAATAAAAACTACCAATACAATTGATGGTTTGCCGGGTCAGACAATTTCCGCACTTTACCACAGCGAAAAGTTCAATAGGACACTTGTTGGATATGAAAACGGATTGCTTATTATCATAAATCCAGATGGATCAATAAAAACCGTTGTAGATATCATCAACAAGCAAATAAATCCTACCATAAAAAAAATAAATCATTTCCATGAACACGAAGGAATTGTTTATGTTTCCTGCGATTTTGGAGTCGTACAATACAATTTGGCAACGCTTCAATTTGGAGATACTTATTTTATTGGAGATAATGGAGCCGAAATTAAGGTAATGCAAACCGTTGTTTTTAATGGATTTATTTATGCAGCAACTGCCTTTTCAGGTATTCGAAGAGCCAATATTCTAAGTGAGAATTTAATAGATTATAATGAATGGATAAATGTCAATCCCGGAAACTGGATTGGAGTCGAGGCTATAGGAATTGAATTAGTAGCAGTTAATACAAGTTCAAACATACATCGATTTAATGGTTCTAGTTTTCAGCCCTTCATTCAATTGTTTCAACTTCCGTTGGATTTGAGAGAAAATGAAGGCTCTTTGGTCGTGACAACTCAAAACCAGGTTCATATCTATAATCCGCAACTTGCACAAACACTACAAATAAATACAAATCAAATTACCGAAGTACAAGCTGTTTTTACCTGTGCAACGGTCATAAATGGAAAAGTATATATCGGTACAAAGGAAAACGGGCTAATTACAACATCGTTGAATAATTCCTTTGCCTTCGAGTTTTTAAGTCCAAACGGACCTGAACGGAATGCGATTTTCGGAATTAATGCCTCTACTGAAAATATATGGGCTGTTTTTGGAGGATATGATGCAAGTTATGATCCCCACCTCTATTCTGGATTTGAACCAAATTTGTTTGGTGTCGGAAAATTTACAGAAAGCAAGTGGTTCAGTATCCCAAAAGAAGATGTTTTGGGAGCTAAATCACTCTCTAAGATTACGATAAATCCAACCAATCCAAACGAAGTTTACATAAGTTCCTATCATTCAGGTTTATTAAAAATAGAAAATGACATTCCTAACTATTTGTATGATCAAACCAATAGTGCTCCAAACGGTCCGGAAACATTAACTTTTGTGCCAAATTATACTAGTGTAAGGATAAATGGAGCGGCATTTGACAAAACAGGCAATTTATGGATTACAAACAGTATGGTTTTAAATGGACTCAAAGTTTTGAAAACAAACAACCAATGGCAACGTTTTGAAACGGATGATTTTGAAGATCCAGAAGATTTATACTATGATCAGCTGGTCATTGATAAGAATGGAACCAAATGGTTTACTTCAAACCATGGGATAATGGCTTTTAATGAAACAACAAATGTCTTTAAAAGAATAACCGAAGGAGACGAAGGTAATTTACCAAGTCGACTCACAAGAACGATAGCAATAGACAACCGAAACCAACTCTGGATTGGAACCACCAAAGGATTACGCGTCCTGTCAAGTGTAGACAGGTACAATTCAGATGAACAAATGACGTCAAATGCCATCATCATTATGGAAGAAGGTGTTGCCCAAGAACTGATGTATGAACAATTCATAACCGATATCGTCGTAGACGGAGCCAACAACAAATGGATCGGAACAGCCGAATCAGGTGTTTTCCAAGTTTCCTCAAACGGACAGCAAATCCTTCAACGATTTACAATTACCAATTCACCTTTGCCAAGTAATTCCATTAACGATATCGACATTAATCCAATAACAGGAGAAGTTTTCTTCGCAACAACAAAGGGAATGGTTTCCTTCAAAGGATTTTCCACTACTGGAAATGATAACCTGCAAAATGTAAAAGTATATCCAAACCCAGTCCGTCCTGAATATTACGGAACCGTAAAAATCACCGGATTGCTCGACAAAGCTAGAATAAAAATTACCGATATCGAAGGAAATCTCGTTCACGAAACCGTTTCCGAAGGAGGAACAATCGAATGGGACACCACAGCTTTCGGCAAATATAAAGTCGCTTCCGGAGTCTATATGATTTTTATTTCAGCCCAAGATGGGATTGAAACCAAGGTAAAAAAAGTGATGATCATCCGATAATTATGGGTTTAGAGAAATCTAAAATCTAAAATCTAAAATCTAAATTGCAAGTCAAAACCAAAGCAATCGTCATTTCTTCCCTAAAGTACCAGGAAAAAAGCCTGATTGTAAAATGCTTCACACAATCCGACGGACTCAAAAGCTATTTTGTTCGTGATGCTTTTTCCAACCGAAAATCGAATCAGAAAATCGCCTATTTCCAACCACTTTCTATTCTTGAAATCGAAGCCGTACACAAAAACAAAGGAACACTCGAAAACTTCAAGGAAATAAAAATCGCATCGCCGTTTCATTCCATCCATACTGATGTTGTGAAGAGCACGATTGTCATGTTCATCTCCGAAATCTTGCACCATAGCATTCATGAAGAAGAAAAAAACGAACACTTTTTCGCCTTTCTCGAAACCTCATTACTTTGGCTCGACAACCACGACGAAGTTGCCAATTTCCATCTAATTTTATTATTGGAAACCACAAAATACCTCGGTTTCTATCCCGATAATTCAGATTCCGATGCCAAATTCTTCGAAATGATCGAAGGTATTTTCACACCCTTTCACGCCGTCAGCAGTCTCTCCGATCACGAAACGCATCTGCTCAAAAGATTGATGAACCTCAAATTCGACAGCGACCAAAAAGTCTTTGCTTCTGTCGAAAGGCAAATTTTACTCAAAATCTTGATCGATTATTATACTTTGCATCTCGATGGTTTCAGAAAGCCAAAATCGTTAGATGTTCTGAAAGAAGTTTTTGCATAATTTGGGCGTGCCACCATTTTCAAAAAGGCAAATTCAGTTCGTGCATAGCCTTTTTGAAAATGCTGTCGGGCTTTCCGTTACAATCTTTTCTTTTTTTAAAGAAAAAAAAGAAAAGGATTTCCACTGCAATCCCTCACGCGAACCCGACGAAGACAATCCAACTTAAATCACCTTATTTAACTTATATGGTAAAGTCGCCAAGATTAAAATATAATTGAGCTTCTTTCACTTTTTGTTCGTTTTTAACATCACTTTGAGTCTTCGAGCCTTCGTGGCAAACAAAAACTCATAACTCATAACCCATAACTCCCAACTATTTATTACTTTCGCAAATTGATTTAAGAAAACGATAAAATGAGCACAAAATTTACTGAATATAAAGGACTTGACCTGCCAACTGTAGCGTCTGAAGTACTTGATTTCTGGAAAAAAGAAAACATCTTTGAGAAAAGCGTAACTACTCGCGAAGGAAACCAACCATACGTATTTTTTGAAGGGCCACCTTCAGCAAACGGATTGCCTGGAATTCACCACGTGATGGCTCGTGCTATTAAGGATATTTTTTGTCGTTATAAAACCCAAAAAGGCTTTCAAGTAAAAAGAAAAGCAGGTTGGGACACTCACGGTTTGCCGGTAGAATTGGGAACCGAAAAAGAACTTGGCATCACAAAAGAAGACATCGGGAAGCTAGGTGGCATTTCCATTGAAGAATACAACGAAGCCTGTAAAAAAACAGTAATGCGTTACACCGATGTGTGGAATGATCTAACCGAAAAAATGGGCTATTGGGTTGATATGGAAGACCCATACGTAACCTACAAACCAAAATATATGGAATCGGTTTGGTGGCTTTTGAAACAAATCTATGATAAGGGTTTGTTATATAAAGGATACACTATTCAGCCTTATTCTCCAAAAGCAGGAACAGGATTGTCTTCTCACGAAGTAAATCAGCCCGGAGCTTATCGCGATGTGACGGATACTACGATTGTGGCACAGTTCAAAGCGATAAATGGAGGAAAAAACACTATTGCTAAGGCTTTTGCATTAATGACTACACCATGGGAAAGAAAAACTGTTTATTTTTTAGCGTGGACGACTACACCTTGGACTCTGCCAAGTAATACGGCTCTTACTGTTGGTAAGAATATTGATTATGTACTTGTTAGGACATTTAATCAGTATACTTTCAATGAAACAAATGTAATTTTAGCAAAAAAATTAATTGAAAAACAATTTGATAAAAGATTTTTCAGAATAAACAATGATGATTTATTTTTGATTGATTTGTTAGATAAAAGTTTTGATGTTTTTGAAGATTCTGTTAATGCTGAGATAGATAGATTACTCTTTGTTTTGAAAAATTCGATTGATGACGAATCAAAGGAAGAAGAATTGAAATCTAGAATGGAATATTTAACGAATATTTCAAAAAAGATACCATACTTGGTTTTTGATACTTGTAAAGGGTCAAGTTTGTTGGAAATCCGTTACGAACAATTATTGCCTTATGCTTTACCTTACCAAAATCCTGAAAATGCTTTCCGAGTAATTTCTGGAGATTTTGTAACGACGGAAGACGGAACAGGAATCGTTCACACGGCTCCAACTTTTGGTGCTGATGATGCAAAAGTTGCAAAAGAAGCAACGCCAGAAGTGCCACCAATGTTGGTTTTAGACGAAAACGGAACACCAGTTCCATTAGTAGATTTGCAAGGAAAATTTAGAAAAGAAATTCTCGATGAAGATTTTGGTTTTTCAGGGGAATATGTTAAGGAAGATTATCTTTCTATTCAAGAAAAGGAAAA
Source organism: Flavobacterium arsenatis (assembly GCF_031456785.1). Classification (NCBI taxonomy): domain Bacteria; kingdom Pseudomonadati; phylum Bacteroidota; class Flavobacteriia; order Flavobacteriales; family Flavobacteriaceae; genus Flavobacterium; species Flavobacterium arsenatis. Next base: position 59,699 of record NZ_JAVDVI010000012.1, on the reverse strand, counting down.
TGATCTCATTAAACAAAAAGAAAGTCTTAAAAAGTTTATTCCAGAATTAAAAGAATATTTGAATGTTGACAAGAGGATAGCTTTAAAATTAAAAAGAGAGAATAAAGCTTTTCAAGTTGTCAACAATTACAAGCACAGTTACCCACACAGTTGGAGAACAGACGAACCGCTTTTATATTATCCATTAGATTCTTGGTTCATCAAAGTGACGGATGTAAAAGACAGAATGTTCGATTTGAACGATACCATCAACTGGAAACCAAAATCTACAGGTGAAGGCCGTTTCGGAAACTGGTTGAAAAACGCCAATGACTGGAACCTTTCCCGTTCAAGATATTGGGGAATTCCGTTGCCAATCTGGAGAACCGAAGACAAGAAAGAAGAAATATTAATTGGTTCTGTCGAAGAATTATACAACGCCATTGAAAAATCAATCGAAGCTGGTTTTCAAAAAGAAAATCCGTTCAAAGGTTTTGAAATCGGCAATATGTCGGAAGAAAATTATGATTTGGTTGATTTGCATAAAAATGTAGTCGATGAAATCACATTAGTTTCGGCTTCTGGAAAACCAATGAAACGCGAAAGCGACCTGATTGATGTTTGGTTCGATTCTGGTGCAATGCCTTATGCACAATGGCATTATCCTTTTGAAAACAAAGACAAGATTGATGAAAACAAAGATTTCCCAGCTGATTTCATTGCAGAAGGTGTAGACCAGACTCGTGGTTGGTTTTATACGCTTCACGCAATTGGAACTTTGGTTTTTGATAAAATCGCCTATAAAAATGTAGTTTCAAACGGTTTGGTTCTAGACAAAAACGGACAAAAAATGTCCAAACGTCTTGGTAATGCAACCGACCCTTTCGAAACAATTAAAGAATACGGTCCGGATGCCACCCGTTGGTACATGATTTCGAATGCAAACCCTTGGGACAACTTGAAATTTGATATCGAAGGAGTTGCAGAGGTACGCCGAAAATTCTTCGGAACATTATACAATACATATTCGTTTTTTAGCTTATATGCTAATATTGATGGATTTAAATATGCGGAAGCAGAAGTTCCATTAAACGAAAGGCCAGAAATCGACCGTTGGATTTTATCTGAATTGCATACGTTAATAAAAGTGGTGGACGATGCTTATGCAGAATATGAACCTACAAAAGCGGCCCGAGCCATTTCTGATTTTGTTCAGGAAAATTTGAGCAACTGGTATGTTCGTTTGTGCAGAAGACGTTTCTGGAAAGGCGAATATGCCCAAGATAAAATCGCGGCGTATCAAACGTTATATACGTGTCTTTTGACGGTTGCTAAATTGGGTGCTCCGATCGCTCCATTCTTTATGGACAAGCTTTACAGAGATTTAACACAGGCAACACAGTCGGAAAATTTTGACAGTGTACATTTGGCGGAATTTCCAAAACAAGTTGAAAACTTTGTTGATAAATCGTTAGAAAGCAAAATGCAGAAAGCACAAACCATCTCGTCCTTGGTTTTATCGCTCCGAAAAAAGGAAATGATAAAGGTGCGTCAACCGTTGCAAAAGGTAATGATTCCAGTACTTGACGCTAATTTCAAGACCGAAATCGAAGCCATTTCCGACCTTATAAAAGCGGAAGTAAACGTGAAAGAAATCCAACTTTTAGATGATGCTTCAGGTATTCTAATCAAGCAAATTAAGCCTAATTTCAAGACACTTGGTCCCCGTTTTGGTAAAGATATGGGATTGATTTCCAAACAGATACAGAATTTATCACAAGATCAAATCAATCAATTGGACACTAGTGGTTTCACAATTATTGAATTATCAGGAAATAGCATAACTTTAACCAAAGAAGATGTAGAAATTACATCACAAGATATTGAAGGCTGGCTGGTTGCAAATTCTGGAAATATTACAGTTGCTTTAGACATTACACTATCTGAAGAATTGAAAAATGAAGGGATTGCAAGAGAACTTGTAAACAGGATTCAGAACATCAGAAAAGATTCAGAATTTGAAGTTACCGATAAAATTGTGGTGCATTTAGAGATAAATAATATAGCTGAAACAGGCAAATTGTATGACGCTGTTGTAGCCAATGAAGATTACATCAAATCGGAAACATTGACTGAAACATTGATTTTTGAGAAGAATGTAATAAATGGAATAGAAATTGAGTTTGATGATATAAAAACAAGATTATTAATTACAAAATAACCCCACTTATGGTAGATGAAGTAGCAAGATACTCGGATGCTGATTTAGCAGAGTTCAAAGAAATAATTTTAAATAAAATACACAAAGCACAATCGGATTTAGATTTGATTAAAAGTGCCTATATGAACGATTTGAACAACGGAACGGATGATACGTCGCCAACATTCAAAGCGTTTGAAGAAGGTAGCGAAACCATGTCTAAGGAGGCGAATTCTCAATTGGCCATCCGTCAGGAGAAATTCATCCGCGATTTGAAAAATGCCCTTTTCAGAGTCGAAAACAAGACTTACGGTGTTTGTAAAGTAACAGGAAAATTAATCGGTAAAGAAAGGCTGAAAATTGTTCCTCACGCAACAATGAGCATCGAAGCGAAGAACCTTCAGAGATAATTCAGCGAAAGCACCAAATTCTGAATTCCAAATTTCAATAATTGCCTTTGCAATCCATTGGAATTTGGAATTTCTTTTTTGGAATTTCTTTCTGATGTTTGGAATTTCGTTACTTTTGCAATTCAAAAACCTAAAAATGTCATTAAAGAAAGCTTATTTGTTGGTTATCTTATTGTTGGTAATCGATCAAATATCAAAAATATACATAAAAACTCATTTTATGCTCGAAGAGAAAATCAAGGTTTTCGGGCAAAATTGGTTCCAAATATTTTTCATAGAAAATGAAGGAATGGCTTGGGGAGTTGAAATCCCTGGAGCTTATGGAAAATTATTCCTAACACTTTTCAGATTATTAGCCGTTTGCGGAATCGGATATTGGCTACACGAATCGGTAAAAAACAAGAGTTCTAATTATCTGATTGTAGCAATTGCACTTATTCTTACCGGAGCCTTCGGAAATATTATTGATTCGGTTTTCTACGGAATTATTTTTGATCACAGTCACGGACAAACAGCCACCTTGTTTTCAAGTGATCCTTACGGAACACTTTTTCACGGAAAAGTGGTTGACATGCTTTACTTTCCCATCATCGAAGATTATGTGTTGCCAGAATGGTTGCCCATTTGGGGCGGAAAAGAATTTACCTTCTTCAATGCTATTTTCAACATAGCCGATATGGCGATTTCTACAGGAGTTGGAATCTTGATTTTCTTCAACAAGAGAGCTTTCGCACCAAATCATAATGAACAGGATACTTTTTTCAAGAATAATTTGGAGTAAGTAGACTTATTTGTTCTGTCCAGGGGCAAATTTTTTGGCACTTTTAGATCCAGAAGCTTTCTTGGCTTTGCCAGGAGGCACCCTTTTGGAGGACTTGTTCGGGATTCCTATTCCAATACCAGAGCTACAGCTTGAAACCGCAAAGCTGGTAATGAAAACGAATGCAAGTATTTTTATTAAAAAGGAAATTTTCATAGTTTTTTATTTTTATAAAGATAGTCTGTTTTTATTTAAAAAAATAGATTTCATCTGGAGTGATACAGAAGTCAAGCCTCACATCACTTTCAAAAACATCACTAATTTCCTCTTCGGCTTCAAAGAAAGACAATCCTATTTTCAAGACATCATCCTTGCATTCTGAAAGGAATTTGTCATAAAACCCTTTTCCATACCCCACACGATGTCCGTTTTTATCAAAAGCCAAAAGCGGAACAAAAACCACCTCAATTTTACTTGAAGGAACTTCCAAACCATCAACAGGTTCGGGAATATTATATTCATTTTTCCTGATTCGGGTGTTATCCGTCAAAAGAAAATGGGTCATTTTTCGGGTTTTGAAATCACTTTTGGAAACAATAATTTCCTTGTCTTTTCCCGCCAAAAGATGGAGTATGAATTCGGTATCGATTTCTTTTTGCTCGGTAATCGGAAGGAAAATATGAAAATAATTCTTTTCCCAAATCGGAAGGTGTATTAATTTATTGGCTACAGCCAAACTCTTCTCTTCAATTTCCTCTTCGGAAAGCGTTTTTCTTAATTCCTTGTATTTGATTCGGAGTTCTTTTTTATTCATTTGATAAAAGTAAAAAAATCAAATCATTTTCGAGTATTTGTTTTCTGATAGATTTAAAGTTAAATTTGTTTGATTCAAATCGTGTTCCCAAATGGAAGAAATTATACAAGCATTAGATCTTAAAAAAGAGTTGGATAATTTACGTCCGATTGATAAAGAACAAGAAGACCGAATAATGCAAAAATTCCGTTTGGACTGGAACTATCATTCCAACCATCTGGAAGGGAATTCGCTAACTTATGGCGAAACAAAAGCACTGATTCTATTTGGTGTTACCGCTCAAGGCAAAGCTTTGAAAGACCATTTTGAAATTACAGGACACAATGAGGCAATAGATTGGGTTATTGATATGATCAAAGGCGAACGGCCTTTGACAGAAAATTTCATCAGAGAATTGCACGTACTTTTATTAAAAGAATCTTCGGAGAAACCAGCCATAACTCCAGATGGAAAACCAACAACAAAAAGAATCAATGTTGGAAGTTATAAAACTTCTCCAAACCACGTTCAGACGGTAACGGGCGAGATTTTCTATTTTGCAACACCCGAAGAAACTCCTGCAAAAATGACGGATTTGCTGAATTGGTACAAGGAAAAAATTCAGGAAAAAGACGTAAATCCAATATTTTTAGCATCAGAATTTCATTATAAGTTCATCAGAATTCATCCTTTTGACGATGGAAACGGAAGAACTGCCCGAATCTTGATGAATTTTATTTTGATGCAATTTGGTTTTCCTCCTGTAATCATCAAAACTGAAGATAAATCCAATTATTTTATAGCCTTGCAACTTGCAGATGCAGGAAATATTGAGGCATTTATCAAGTATATCGCTCAAAATTTAGTTCGTTCTCTACAAATAATGATTGCTGGAGCAAAAGGCGAAAGTGTTGAAGAACCTGATGATTTGGATAAAGAAATTGCTTTATTGGAACAAAGGTTGACTTCTATAGACGAAACGAAAAACAGTACTATACTTTTATTTTCTAAATCAGTTTTTAAATTATTTGATGATTTGCTTTTTAATATGAGTAAGTTTAAAAAACTTTATCGAAGTGAGTCTTTTTCTCTTTCTACGGGAGATAAAAATGTTTTTATGGATATTATTGGGTTCAATAAACATGTGAAAGATTATATAAACAACGATAAAATACTAGAAGATATAACTGCGGAATTTATATATTCTAAATTGAAAGGATTTGAAAATTTAGATTCTGATTTTTCTGTATCCTATCAAATTCAATTTTATGAGAATAATTCATATAAAGTAACCAGAAATGATTACGACATAATTCTAGAAAAAGAGAAATTAATTAGACTCACAGATTCAGAAATTGATAAAATAGTAAAATCTGAAGTTAAACGTCACAAAGAATTCATCGAACAAAAAATTGCCGAAAGAGAAAATACAAAATAAAATCTGTGTTCAAAATCACTCCAAGTTCTCACTCAAAGCACTAGAAATATGATACAAAGCATCTCCCTGATATACAATCGGAGAATGATTGGCATTGATGATATAACCATCGTTCGGAGCTTTTACTTTTTGCTCGAATTTCCCGAAAGGATCTGTAATGACTCCTAAAACAAAGCCTTTCTTGACATAACAGCCAATTTTGTTATAATCCAAAAACAAACCCGAACGATTCGCCCGAACCCAGCTCGATTTTTCGATATAAATTGTTGGCGTTTCCTTTTGCAATGCTTTTTGTTTTGGGTTTAGCATCCCTAAATAATCCAAAACACGTTTGGCTCCATTTACACCTTCTTGAGCAATATCACTGTTGATGTCTAGCGATTTTCCGCCTTCAAAAAGCAACATTTTCACGTTGAGTTTTTCGATGGAATTTCGAAATGAGCCTGCAATGTTTTTGGAATACAAAGTAAAAGGTGCATCAAAAATATCGGCGAGTTTCTTCAATTCTTCGTTATTGGGAACAATCCTGATGTGTGGTGCATTGAAACGGCTTGCTCCACCAGCGTGAAAATCGACACAATAATCGATGACAGGTATAATTTCTTTGAGAATATGATAGGCAAATCGTGAGGCAAGCGAGCCTGTTTTACTTCCTGGAAAAACCCGATTCAAATCCCTTCCGTCGGGAAATTCACGCGATTTGTTTACAAACCCAAAAATATTGATGACAGGAATACAAATAATGGTTCCCGTTTTGGGCTTGTTGATTTTTTGGATGATGATTTGCCTCACAATTTCAACTCCATTGATTTCATCTCCGTGGATTCCGGCCGAAAAAAGAACAATTGGTCCGTCAATTTTCGAGCGTTCGATGATGATTGGGATTTTCAATTTGGTTGTCGTATGGAGTTTCGCAATTTCCATATTGATGGTTTTGCTTTCTCCGGGAAGGATGGTTTCACCTAAAATTATGATTGGCGTTGGTTTGGATTTCTTCATATAAATTTCAAAAACATAAAAGTAGTTAAATTCTGAATGTGGTAACAATTTACGAGGCATTTCGTCATCACATTTCATTAACTTTGCATTTATGACTTTACCTCCAATAAATTTACAAATCCAAACCTTGCCCGACAGCCCGGGAGTTTATCAATATTATGATAAGGAAGGAAAGATTTTATATGTTGGCAAAGCTAAAAATTTACGCAAAAGAGTCTCTTCCTATTTCAATAAAATTCACGATACCGCGAAGACTAACGTTTTGGTAAAGAAGATTGTAACCATAAAACACATCGTGGTTCCAACCGAAACGGATGCTTTGTTGTTGGAGAACAATCTCATCAAAAAATTACAGCCAAGGTACAATGTAATGCTTCGGGACGACAAGAGTTATCCGTGGATTTGCATTAAAAAAGAACCTTTTTCGAGAATATTTTCTACCAGAAGAATGATCAAAGATGGTTCGGAATATTTTGGACCTTATACCAGTTTCAAGACCGTTCACACGATTTTGGATTTGATAAAGGAATTATATCCGCTTCGAACCTGCAATTATGATTTGAATCAGAAAAACATCGAAAGCGGAAAATTCAAAGTTTGTTTGGAATTTCACATTGGAAACTGCAAAGGACCTTGTGAAGGTCATGAATCATTAGAAAACTATCAGCAAGAAGTAGATGCCATCAGGGAAATCTTAAAAGGAAATTTCAAGGAAAGCTTGAAGGATTTTAAAAAGAAAATGACCATTTTGGCTCAAAATATGGAGTTTGAAGAAGCTCAAAAATTAAAGGAAAAGATTGAGGTTTTGGAGAATTATCAATCGCGATCGATGGTGGCGAATCCGAAAATTACAAATGTGGATGTTTTTTCGATTATATCCGATGAAGCTGCCGCTTATGTGAATTTCCTTCAAATTTCTCATGGTTCAATTATCCGTTCTCATACGATGGAACTCAAGAAAAAACTCGATGAAACCGATGAAGAACTTTTGGAATTGGCAATAATCGAGATGCGGGAACGTTTTCATTTATTATCAAAAGAAGTCATTGTTCCGTTTGAAGTGGATTTGGGTGAAAATATTAAAGTGACTGTTCCGCAATTGGGTGACAAGAAACAAATTTTGGAACTATCGATCCGAAATGCAAAGTTTTTCAGGATGGATCAAATGAAACAGATGCAAATAGTAGATCCAGATCGCCATACCAATAGGATTATGGCTCAGATGAAAAAGGATTTACGATTGCATGAAGAACCTCGCCACATCGAATGTTTTGATAACTCTAATATTCAAGGAACAAATCCCGTAGCCGCTTGTGTGGTTTTTAAGGACGGAAAACCGAGCAAGAAAGATTACCGTCATTTTAATATAAAAACCGTCGAAGGACCAAATGATTTTGCTTCGATGGAAGAAGTGGTTTACAGAAGATACAAACGCCTTTTGGATGAAAATGAACCATTGCCACAACTGATTATTATAGACGGTGGAAAAGGACAGCTTTCATCGGCTTTGAAAAGTATAGATGATTTAAATTTAAGAGGAAAAATTGCCATCATCGGGATTGCAAAACGTTTGGAAGAACTGTTTTATCCTGGCGATTCGGTTCCTTTATATTTGGACAAAAAATCCGAAACGCTGAAAGTCATCCAACAATTACGAAATGAAGCACACCGATTTGGAATCACTTTTCATCGCGACAAACGTAGCAAGGCCGCCTTGAATTCATCCATAGAAAGCATTCCTGGAATTGGCGAGAAAACGATGCAGACGTTAATAAAACATTTCAAATCTGTTAAAAGATTGAAATTGGCAACCGAAAAAGAAATATCCGAAGTCGTAGGACTTTCAAAAGCCAAAAAAATTTCAGACTTTTACCAAACCTCTAATAATTAATCTGATACGATGAAAAAAAGCATTCTATTTATTGTTCTGTTGTGTAGTTGCGTCAATGCATTTTCACAGCAACCCGACAATGATAAAAAGCCAAAAATAGGATTGGTTTTAAGTGGTGGTGGAGCAAAAGGACTTGCACACATTGGTGTTTTGAAGGTTTTGGAAGAAGCAGGAGTAGAAATCAGCTATATCGGAGGAACAAGCATGGGAGCCATTGTCGGCGGATTGTATGCTTCAGGATACAATGCACATCAGATAGATTCGATTTTTAAGGTGACTGATTTTGATGCCGTTGTAAGGGATTTTATTCCAAGGGCTTCGAAGAATTTTTATGAGAAAAAGAACGATGAGATGTATGCCATTTCGCTTCCGTTCGAGAATTTCAAGATTGGGGTTCCAAATGCCTATTCGAAGGGTTTGAACATATACAATATGCTGAATAAACTAACGCACAATGTTAGACACGTCAGGGATTTTAACAAGCTTCCAATTCCGTTTTTATGCATCGCAACCAATATAGAAACCGGCGAAGAAGTGCTGCTGGATAAAGGCTATCTCTCCCAGGCTATATTGGCAAGTGCGACTTTTCCGTCGCTGTTTTCCCCTGTTTTAATTGACGACCAAATGCTTATTGATGGAGGAGTTGCCAATAATTATCCCATTGATGAGGTTCGGAAATTAGGTGCCGATATTATCATTGGTGTCGATGTTCAGGACGATCTAAAAGACAGGGAATCTTTAAATAACGCTACAAGAATTCTGATTCAAATATCTAATCTTCAAATGATTAATAAGATGAATAAGAAGAAGAGACAGACGGAAATCTACATAAAACCCGATATAAAAAACTACACCGTTATTTCTTTTGATGAAGGAAGCGAAATCATAAAAAAGGGAGAAGAAGCCGGATTTGCTGTCTATGAAAAGCTAAAGGTTATCGGTAGCGGTTTCAATAAACAAAAGAAATCAATCCAGAAATGTGCCGTTGACACGCTTTCGATAAAAGAAATAAACATCAATGAATTAGACAATTATACCCGTGCTTATGTGTTGGGAAAATTAGGTTTTAATGCAGGAAACAAAATTACCTACAATGATTTGAAAGTTGGGATTGACAACCTGAATGCCACCCAAAACTTTAGTTCAATGGGATATTATTTTGAAGAAAAAGACGGGGTGGATGTTTTTAATTTGAATTTGATTGAAAACCCAACCAAAACCTTTTTAAGATTCGGGCTTCATTATGATGATCTATACAAGAGTGCCGTTCTGATTAATTTCACCAAAAAGAAATTGCTTTTTAAAAACGATGTCGCTTCCTTGGATGTAATTCTGGGGGATAATTTTAGGTATAATTTTGATTATTATATTGACAATGGTTTTTATTGGAGTTTCGGATTTAAGTCCAGGTACAACAGCTTTAGCAGAAATATTTATACAGATGATGGCGAAGAAATATTTGGAAGTTTAGGATTGAGTTCAATCAATGTAGATTTTGAAGATTTCACGAATCAGATTTATTTTCAAACTATTTTCAAGCAAAAATTTATTGTAGGGGTTGGATTGGAGTTAAAAAACATAGAAGTTACTTCTCAAACTTTTGAAGATGCCACCATAGGTTTTGAAAACAACCGCTATTTGAATGCTTTGGGATACATAAAATATGATTCTTTGGATAATTTTTATTTCCCGACCGAGGGATGGTATTTTTCGGGAGATATTCAGAGTTATATTTATTCCTCAAACTTGGAAAGCGATTTCAACCGTTTTTCCTATGTAAGAGGCGATTTTGGTTTTGCACAATCCATAACAGATAAATTCACATTCGTCCTTCAGGCAGAAGGAGGATTTACGGTTGGAGAAGGAACAATTCCTTTCCTTGATTTCGTTTTAGGAGGATACGGCTTCAACGAAATCAACAATTTTAAGCATTTTTATGGATATGAACCGTTGAGTATTTCGGGCGACAGTTATCTAAAAAGTACTTTTACATTGGATTATGAAATTTTCAAGAAAAACCATTTGAATTTCTCTGCCAATTACGCCAACATTGGCGATAACCTTTTTGATTCAGATGAGTGGTACGAAAAGCCTAGATATTCTGGATATGCATTTGGTTACGGACTAGAAACCATAATCGGACCTATAGAAATCAAGCACACTTGGTCGCCAGAAACCAAGGATCATCACACTTGGTTTAGTGTTGGATTTTGGTTTTGATGCTATTGATGCTGATCTACATCTTCCTCATCGTTTTCTGAATAAGAATCAGGCTCAGATTTTGGTTTTATAGTCAAAACCTTGTAGAAGAAATAGGCCGTAAAACCAATCACAATTCCTTGTGTCAGCAACATTGTAATTAAAGCTTCTGTATTCATATTGTATGATGATTAAATTTATAATGTAGCTCTTCCTTCGCGTCTTCTTTTTTGGAAAGCCACATAGACTAGAAAACTAATAAACAGGAACAATCCTAAAAGTAAAAAACGGGCAATGTTGATGTAGAAGATGTTTTCTTCCAATTGGCCGATAACGGCAGGATCTGTCGCCAAAGAAATTTTTTCTCGAATACCTGCATGAGTAATTGTTTTGATGATTGAACCATTATCTAATTTCCATCCGTTTCCAGAAAAAAAGCTCGAAAAATTTCCAGACCAATCGTTGTTTAAAGGCTTAAATAAAGATCCTAAAAATATGATTATAAGCATTATAGGTGTTACAAATTTAATGATGAATTTATAAATAGACGGAACTTTAATATCGGCACCACTTGTAATTTCGGCCCATCCTTTTTTCATTCCAAATATCCAGGAGAACAAAATGGTTTCGAGCATTGCAAAAACAACCAAACTCACGGTTCCAGCCCAATAGTCATATTCATCAAAAACACCTTGTTTGAAGAATAAAACGGTTGGTAATCCCATCACTAAAATTAGCAATCCAAAAGACCATGCTCCTTTATTCCTTCCCCAGTTGAATTCGTCCCGCATGAAACCCATCCATGGAGTTCCCATAGCCAGAGAGGAAGTTATTCCGGCAAAAAACAATAATCCAAACCAAAATAATCCAGCTAATGCGGCTAAAACAGGTCCCCATTGTTGGAAGAGATAAGGCATTGTTTGAAAAGCCATTCCAAATCCTGCATTTTCTTTAACCCAATCCAAACCTAGATATCCAGCGGCAATAGGAATAACGATCAAGCTTCCTAAAACCACCTCTACAAATTCGTTCATAAAACCAGCAGAAACAGCATTCAATGCGATATCGTCTTTAGGTTTCATATAAGCGGCATAACAATGAATGGTTCCCATACCAACGGATAAGGTAAAGAAGATTTGTCCAGCAGCAGCCATCCAGACCTTTAAATCTAAAAGCGAACTGTATTGAGGTGTCCATAAAAAGTTTAAACCGTCCCAAGCATTTGCATCTGGAAATAATTCTGAAGCACCACTTGTTCCGAGAGTTAACCCTCTTACAGCCAAAATGGCACCGAAGATTATTAAAAGTGGCATTCCGATTTTAGCAACTTTTTCAATTCCACCTAATCCTTTGGATAATATATAGGTGTTGAGTAGCAAACATAAAACGTAAAAAATAATCGCTTCAAAAGGTATTCCCGTCGTAGATTGGGCAACATCTACATAAGAATTAAAAAAACCTGCAACTCCACTTTGGCTCATTCCTTCGAATGTTCCGGCAAGAGAATGATATACATAGGACATTGTCCAGGATTCTATATAACAATAATAGGCGGCAACGGCAACATTTGTAAAAATTCCAAAAACACCAATGTATTTCAGGATTCTTCCCTTCACCATGGAGTCTAAAATATAAGGAGTACTATGGTTTCCAAATTTTCCACCAAATCGGCCGGAAGCCCATTCGATGTATAAAAGCGGAATTCCCATCAATAAAAAACAAACAAGATAGGGAATTATAAAAGCTCCACCACCGTTTTGAACCGCTTGAACCGGAAATCTAAGAAAGTTACCAAGTCCTACTGCATTTCCTGCCATTGCAAGAATTAATCCTACTCTAGACCCCCACGATTCTGATTTTACTGACATATAAAAAGGTATGAAGTTATTCAAATCCAAAGATAAAAAAACAAACGTAAAAAGAAATTAAATTACCCAAAAGCTTTAATTTTATTCCTTTAAAAAGATTTTTTAACAAATGAATCGAATAAAATGAAAAGTTTAGCTTCAGAATGATTTCGATCTTTAATCGATTGAAGAAGATGACTTTTATTTACTATTTAAAAGCCATAATAATTAGGGGCAAAACTTTACTTCCTTTCATAAAAATACCCCAAATAGCAAATAGCTTTTGGGGTACTTTACTTTGTTATCCCGAAATAACAAAGACCAAAACAAATAACAAAATAAAACTAAAAATTAAAGCTGACACCAGAGTAAAGACCTATAAAATAAGGTTTAAAGTTACCGGCATCTTTATTGAAGGTGTTGATTTGATACTTAAACATAGGCTCGAAATTGGCCTCAAAGGATTTCAAGAAGCGGTATCTGAAACCTAGACCAACGTTTGTACTAAAATGAACATCGTTTAAATTTTTTGCCCTTCCTAAACTAGCCGACATTGTTGATGAAGCAACAGTAACCTCATTTTCATTAAGGAATAGCGTACTCAAACCACCTATCAGATTGACTCCGAATTTCTTGTCGATCAATTTATACGACATCTCAACAGGAACTTCAAAATAACCCATTCGTTGTGTCATTGTGCCTTCATTTGTGTTCTGGATGCCATTATTAAAAGGACGTAAAGCTTCCGAGTTATTCATACTAAGAACTTGGATTGTTGAACCCGCTGCTGAACTTGCAACATTTGCAAAACTAACTTGATCCATTGCGGCAAAGAAAACAACATCATTTGTGTTGTATCCTAAAGTAAATTTATTGACTCCAGTTCTTACAGAAATTTTCTTGTTTACAGCATAATTCACCCCAACACCAAAGCTTAAATTGTTTTCATACGACTTGCTGTTTTCTGCAAATTGACCATCAATTGGCGAACCATTTGAAGTTGAGCTGAAATAAATAGGGGCAACATTTGATGTTATTTGCCACCTATTCATCTTAGCTTCAGCAATCATCTTCTCTTCTTTTTCATTTTTCTTTAGCAATTCTTCCAGTGCATTGGGTTCTACAGTAGCAACGGCTGTGGAATCTTTTTTGGCAACATCAATTGTTGTAAAATTATCATTATTGATGCTATTCTGGTCGATAGTTGATTTTTGATTAACAGCAATAGTTGTGTTTGACTTTTCGTCTTTCAAAAATTTATCTTCCAAAGTATTTTGAACGGAACTGTTGTCCGGATTTTTTTTATCTTGAATCGCAACCGCATTATTTCCTTCTGATTTAGAAATTGAATTATTACTTTTAATGTTGTTGTTTTGTGATGCTTTTTCGTTTTTTCCTAGCTTCAATTCATTGTTTGCAACCGCATTATTTTCTGAAGCGTTAGAATTAGAATTTGTTTTTTCTGAATTCGCATTTTCTACAATTTTTTTGCTTTTTTCAGTTTTCAAGCCCACATCCACAACTGCATCCTCTTGATTTTGTGGAGCAATTGAATTTCTAATCTTTTTCTTTTTTGTAGAAGATTTTTCAGTTGTAGTTGAAGTAGTGGCAACTGCATTGTTTTCTTCTTGAGAAATACCAGAATTGACCTTTTCTTTTTTGTTTTTATGAGATCCGGTCTGATTCACAACGGCATTATCACTTTCTGATGTTGCCTCATTTAGGTCCTTCTTTTTTTGATTTATGGATGATGAATTAATCGTATTCTCCGTGTTTTCTAAACCATTGGTGTCGTTAGAATTTTCACTATTTACAATTGATTCGTTCTCCGGAGATTCAATAGAATTGTTGTTGTTTGGTTGTTTTTCGTTTCCAATCACAACCTGATTTTCTTCAACAAAAGTTGAATCATTAAACAAAAAAGTAAATGCAAAGAATCCCAAAATTAAAGCGGCGGCAATTCCAGTTAGCCTGAACCATATTGGTACGACTCTTCGTTTTTTCTTTTCCCGTAATGCTGCGTCAATGTTGATCCAAATCTGTTCATTTGGCTCCACTTCGAAATCCTTGAATTTCTCTTGAAACAGTCTGTCTATGTTTTTTTTATCGTTCATTTCGCTGATGGTACTATTTTTTTTCCTGTGTGAAGGTCAATTTTTTCTTTTAGAATCGCTCTGGCTCTTGCCAAATTTGATTTCGTGGTTCCGGTAGTAATTTCCAGCATATCTGAAATTTCCTTGTGGGAATATCCGTCAAGAACGTAGAGGTTGAAAACCAATCTGTAACGATCGGGAAGCTCTTGAATAATACTCATTAAAAATTCTAATGAAATGTTATCGTCGTCAATTTCTAGGGTTTCTTCTTCTGGAATTTCTTCGTTTACAATTTCTAAAAAACGCACACCCGTTCGGTATTTTTGAAGTGCATTGTTCACCATTATCCGTTTTGCCCAGCCTTCAAACGAACCCTTGAAGTTAAACTGGTCAATCTTTTTGAATATAATTATAAACCCGTCTTGCAAGTTGTCTTCGGCTTCAGCATAATTGGCTGAATACTTCAGACAGACACCAAAAAACTTTGCAGAAAACAATTTATACAATTGTTCCTGAGCCTTTGCGTCATTTTTTTTGCAATCAGAAATGAGTTGTTCTAAACCCACGGGCGTTTTCGGTGTTAATTATAGGTAACTGGAATTGATACTTCTTCAAAAATATCGTTTCCGTTTGAATCTTTTCCTTTGTAAAATTTAAAAATATAAGGCTGAATTGAATTTTGGATGCCTTCAACTGTAAAAATAAAACTTGTTTCAAGCGGTTGCTGATTTTCCAATGACAGTTCCTGACAATCGGGATTGTCTAGAACATAAGTTTGTATTCCTACTATTGTGGTATAGCCTTCGGTCTTGTAATAGCAACCTTCATAAACATGACAATTTGAGGGCCTCTTATAGGTCATTAAAATCTCATAATTTTCTCCAACTCTCACACTTTGAGGCACCACAAAACTTTCTACCGGAAGGACTTCATAATAAAACTGAGGTTCATTATTTTCTTCTAGAGAACAAGAGCTTATTGTAATAACTGCTAATAAAAGCAATGCAATCTTTTTCATTTGAAAATTAAATTTCTGGGTATGTATTTTGTAATAGATGTAAATCCTGCTGTTAGGTTGCGTTTAACGTAAAAAAAAACATCCGTTTGACAGGATGTTTTTTAATGTTAAGCATTGTTTTCTTTTATCTGAGCTTTAATCTTCACTTCAAGCTCGTCTGCCAATTCAGGATTGTCTTTTATCAAGGCTTTCACAGCATCACGACCTTGCCCTAATTTGGTTTCGCCATAGCTGAACCAAGATCCTGCTTTTTTGATGATTTCAAACTCAACAGCCAAGTCAAGAATTTCGCCCGTTTTAGAAACGCCTTCGCCATACATGATGTCGAATTCGGCAGTTTTAAACGGTGGAGCCACTTTGTTCTTAACGACTTTCACTTTGGTTCTGTTTCCAATAACATTGTCGCCATCTTTAATTTGAGACGAACGACGAATATCCAAACGGACCGAAGCATAAAACTTCAAGGCATTTCCCCCGGTTGTTGTTTCAGGATTTCCAAACATAACACCAATTTTCTCTCTCAACTGGTTGATGAAGAAAACGGTACAATGTGTTTTGCTGATGGTTCCTGTCAGTTTTCTCAAGGCTTGCGACATCAATCTGGCGTGAAGACCCATTTTTGAATCTCCCATCTCGCCTTCAATCTCACTTTTTGGAGTTAATGCTGCAACCGAGTCAATAACGACAATATCTATTGCTCCAGATCGGATTAGGTTTTCAGCAATTTCCAAAGCTTGTTCTCCATTGTCCGGTTGAGATATGATAAGGTTTTCGATGTCAACACCTAATTTCTCTGCATAGTTTCTGTCGAAAGCGTGTTCTGCATCAATAAAGGCTGCAATTCCGCCTGCTTTTTGAGCTTCGGCAATCGCGTGGAGCGTCAAAGTCGTTTTTCCTGAAGATTCCGGACCGTATATTTCTATAATTCTACCTTTTGGATAACCGTTTACACCAAGGGCTAAATCGAGACCTAATGAACCAGACGAAATAGTTTCTACTTCCTCAATGGCTTTGTCTCCCATTTTCATCACCGTACCTTTTCCGTAGGTTTTGTCTAATTTGTCAAGTGTTAGCTGTAAAGCTTTTAACTTTGCTTCTTTCTCTGAACTCATCTTTTCTTTCATATAATGTAAGGCACTTATTTTTCGTAAAAATAGTTTTTTTTGTGTTGTAAATTTAGTTTAATGAAATAATTTATTTAGGAATATTTGTTTATTCTTTCAATCTAGATTCAATGTCCATCCTTTCGTGTAAAACTCTGATAATTTCAATCATTCCACCTTGTGATTTCTTGTAAAATATCAAATGCGATTTCACTTTTGAGTAGCGATACCCTTTTCTTACAGCATCAAAATCTTTTCCCGATTCGAAGTTGTCAGCTATAAATTCAATTTCATCAAAAATCAGATTGTAATAGCGATCAGCTTGAGTTTTCGACCAGTTTTCGGCTGTGTAAATCCAAATCGAATTAATGTCTTCGATTGCTTTTTCACTAATTTTATAAGCCATTTTCAGAATACTTGGCGTGTAATTTTTTCAGGTTTTCTTTTCGGTCGAAATCTTCAACCAGCTTACTTTTTTCTCCAATTTTTAATTCGGTGATCAAGGATTTGGTTTTGTTTTCTTCTTGTTCAAAAACACGTAAGGCCGTTCTCACGACTTCACTCACTGAAGCATATTTTCCAGAAGCAATCTTTTCGCTGATGAAATTTTCGAAATATTCGCCTAATAATATGGAAGTGTTTTTAGCCATTTTTTCTTTGTTTTCAAAAATACCAATAATTGGTATTTTTTCAAAATTATTTTACTGTTTTTTATTTTTTTAAATTATGCAATCTCGCCACATATTTTCCCACAACATCAAATTCTAAATTGATTTTCGTACCCACTTTAAAATTTTTAAAATTGGTATGTTCATATGTATAAGGAATAATGGCAACACTAAATTCATTTTTCTTCGAATTGACAACCGTCAAGCTTACGCCATTAACGGTAATCGAACCTTTTTCTATGGTAATGTTGTTCCAGTTTTCATCGTATTCAAACGTATAATACCAGCTTCCGTTTGCATTTTCAACACTTTTGCAAATTCCTGTTTGGTCCACGTGACCTTGAACGATATGTCCGTCCAATCTGTCGCCTAATTTCATGGCACGTTCGAGATTTACTATATCTCCAGTTTGCCAATCGCCAACATTTGTTTTTTCGATGGTTTCTCTGATGGCAGTTACCGTATAAGCATCTTCATTTAAGGCAACAACCGTCAGGCAAACGCCATTATGTGAAACACTTTGGTCGATTTTCAATTCATTTGTGATGGAGGAACTGATGGTAAGATGCAGATTATCGTTTTCTTTTCGAACTTCTTTAACCGTCCCGAGTGATTCTATGATTCCTGTAAACATTTCTTGTTTTATTTTACTAAATTTGCACATCAAAATTAGCAATAAATAACCTGAAGAGAATGAAAAAAGCAGAAAATATAATCGTTGGAATTTCAATCGGAGATTTAAACGGTATTGGAAGCGAAATAGTACTGAAAACATTCGAAGACGCAAGAATGCTCGAAATGTGTACACCGGTTATTTTTGCCAATGTAAAGACACTTTCCTTTCTTAAAAAAAGTTTCGAATCGACCACAATGCTTCACGGTATTGACAAGCTCGATCAGATTCTTACCGGAAAAATCAATGTGCTGAATGTTTGGCGTGAAGGTTTTACGCTAGAATATGGCGTAAACGATGAAACGGTTGGCAAATTTGCAATTAAGTCTTTTGTTGCAGCAACAAATGCTCTAAAAGAAGGGTTGGTTGATGTTTTGGTGACAGCTCCAATCAATAAATATAATGTGCAATCGGAAGATTTTAAATTCCCAGGGCATACCGATTATCTGAATCAGGAGTTGGAAGGAAATGCCTTGATGCTGATGGTTCAGGACAATTTAAGAATAGGATTGTTGACTGATCATATTCCGGTAAACGAAGTCGCTTCGCATTTAACAGAGGCTTTAATCCGTCAGAAAATTGAAACTGTAAGACAATCGTTGATTCAAGATTTCAGTATCAACAAACCAAGAATTGCCGTTTTAGGATTGAATCCTCATGCTGGAGATGGTGGAGTTATTGGTAAAGAAGATGATGAAATCATCAAGCCAGTAATAAAAAAGATGTTTGAAAAAGGAACAATGGTTTTCGGACCCTATCCTGCCGATGGTTTTTTTGGAAGTGGCCAATATGAAAAATTTGATGCTGTAATTGCAGCCTATCACGATCAAGGATTGATTCCGTTCAAGACATTGTCTTTTGGAAATGGAGTGAATTACACAGCAGGTTTGAATAAAATCCGAACTTCACCCGATCACGGAACGGCTTATGATATTGCAGGAAAAGGAATTGCAGATTATAATTCGTTCAAGGAAGCGGTTTATTTGGCTCTTGATATTTACAAATCAAGAAATGAATATGCCGAAATCAGTAAAAAACCATTGAAAACAAAGGAAAAACACTTATAAACAAAAAAATGTTTATAACCCTTTTGATTTTGCGATAAATTTATATCTTTGCACTCCCAAGTTTGGGACAAATTGTTGATACCATGAAGCAGTTAAATGAATATTTAATTCCTTTTATAGGATTAAAGTTGGGAAAACACCAGTTTGAGTATCAAATAAATAAAAAGTTCTTCGATCACTTTGGATATGATGACTTTGAAAGTTCGGATATCAAAGTAAATGTAGTTTTGGAAAAGAAAAGTACCATGCTTGAGGTTAATTTTAAGCATAAAGGTACGGTTCATGTTCCTTGCGACTTGACGAGCGAAATGTTTAATATGCCAGTGAAAGGCAAATTGAGATTGGTGGTGCAGTTCGGGGAGGAATTTAATAACGACAATGATGAGTTGTTGATATTGCCTCACGGAGAACATCAGATAGATATAAGTCAATATATTTATGAAATGATTGTGCTCTCGATTCCATTAAAAAGAGTTCATCCAGGAATAAAAGACGGAAGTTTAGATACAGAAGCCTTAAAGAAACTGAAAGAACTCACAGTCAAAGAAAAAAAGAAAGAGGTTAAAGAAGAAGAGAATATCGACCCACGTTGGGACAAATTAAAACAACTATTAACGGATAAATAATATAGTAAAATGGCACATCCTAAAAGAAAAATCTCGAAAACAAGAAGAGATAAGAGAAGAACTCATTACAAAGCTACAGTTGCTCAAATCGCTACTTGTCCAATAACTGGAGAAGCACATTTGTACCACAGAGCTTACTGGCACGAAGGTAAAATGTACTACAGAGGACAAGTTGTTATAGACAAGTCTGTTGCTGTTGCATAATACATTTTAGCAGTTAAAATTTAAACTCTCCCCCGTGAGAGTTTTTTTTGTTGTTTAAAACTTTCGTGTTAAATAACTAGAATCAAAACATTTAGGTTTAGAAATTTTTTTGTAATTTCAACAACTTTTCTGATTCGATTTTCAGAAAACAAACAAGCATCCCTATGAGTACAATTACAGCCGCAATTACTGCTGTCGGAGGATATGTTCCTGATTTTGTTTTATCAAACAAACTCCTTGAAACAATGGTCGATACCAATGACGAATGGATTACTTCAAGGACAGGAATTAAGGAAAGAAGAATATTAAAAGGAGAAGGTTTAGGAACTTCCTACCTTGCTATAAAAGCCGCCCAAGATTTAATTGCTAAAGGAAATATTGATCCGTTAGAAATTGATTTGGTAATCCTTGCTACAACTACACCCGATTTACCGGTAGCTTCGACTGCCGTTTATGTTGCTACTGAAATTGGAGCAACAAATGCCTTTGGATATGATCTTCAGGCCGCATGTTCTGGATTTTTATTCGGAATGTCAACCGCTTCAGCCTACATTCAATCAGGAAAATATAAAAAAGTATTATTAATTGGAGCAGACAAGATGTCTTCAATCATTGATTATACGGATCGTGCTACTTGTATCATCTTTGGAGATGGAGCAGGAGCCGTTTTATTTGAACCAAACCATGAAGGATTAGGAATTCAAGATGAATTTTTGAGAAGTGACGGAATTGGAAGAGAATATTTAAAGATTGATGCAGGAGGTTCTATTCTTCCAGCTTCTGCCGAAACTGTTGCCAACAAACAGCATACTGTTTTTCAAGACGGAAAAACGGTTTATAAATATGCCGTTTCAGGAATGGCTGATGTTAGCGAAAAAATTCTAGAACGAAACAATCTTACCAAAGATGATGTGAACTGGTTGGTTGCACATCAGGCAAACAAAAGAATCATTGATGCAACTGCAAGCCGAATTGGTTTAGAGGAAGATAAAGTATTGGTAAATATCGAACGATATGGAAACACTACTTCTGGAACTTTACCTTTAGTGCTATTCGATTTCGAGAAAAAATTCAAGAAAGGCGATAACATCATTTTTGCTGCTTTTGGAGGAGGATTCACTTGGGGATCGATCTATTTGAAATGGGCTTACTAAATAACGAACAAACTATAACTAAAAATAAGATATCATGGATTTAAAAGAAATTCAAAACCTAATCAAATTTGTAGCAAACACGGGAGTTGCCGAAGTAAAATTAGAAGTTGACAATGTGAAAATCACAATCAGAACAACTTTAGAAGGAAACACTCCAGAGATCACTTATTTACAGCAAGCGCCAATCCAACAAGCGTTGGCACAAGCCCCAGCGGCTCCTCAGCAGGCTCCAGCAGCACCTGCAACTCCAGCAGCACCTGCAGCTGATGACACTTCAAAATACATCACAATCAAATCGCCAATTATTGGAACTTTCTACAGAAAGCCATCTCCAGACAAGCCAGTTTTTGTTGAAGTAGGATCTTCAATCGGTAAAGGTGATGTTCTTTGTGTAATCGAAGCAATGAAATTATTCAACGAAATTGAATCTGAAGTTTCAGGAAAAATCGTAAAAATTCTAGTAGACGATATGTCTCCAGTAGAATTTGATCAACCATTATTTTTAGTAGATCCTTCTTAATTTTAGATTTTAGATCTTAGATTTTAGATTGAAGATTTCTTTCAAGAATCTTCAAAAGAGTCATAATTATCTAATTTTCAAATTGTCTAATTTTCTAATTAAAAAAAGATGTTTAAAAAAATATTAATTGCAAATAGAGGTGAGATTGCACTTCGCATCATCAGGACTTGTAGAGAAATGGGCATCAAAACCGTTGCTGTTTATTCTACTGCCGATGCAGAAAGTCTTCACGTTAAATTTGCAGACGAAGCGGTTTGTATCGGACCTCCGCCAAGTAATTTATCCTACTTGAAAATGTCTAATATCATTGCAGCGGCAGAAATTACAAATGCTGATGCAATCCACCCGGGTTACGGTTTCCTTTCTGAAAATGCTAAATTTTCGAAAATTTGTCAGGAACACGGAATCAAATTCATCGGAGCTTCTCCAGAAATGATTGATAGAATGGGAGATAAGGCTTCTGCCAAATCAACTATGATCGAAGCCGGAGTTCCTTGTGTTCCAGGTTCTGAAGGGATTTTAGAATCGTATGAACAAGCTGTAAAAGTGGCCAAAGAAATAGGATATCCTGTTATGATGAAGGCAACTGCAGGTGGTGGTGGAAAAGGAATGAGAGCCATCTGGAAAGAAGAAGATCTTCACAAAGCTTGGGAAAGTGCTCGTCAGGAAGCTGCTGCAGCATTTGGAAATGACGGAATGTACATGGAAAAACTCATCGAAGAACCACGCCATATCGAAATCCAAGTTGTGGGTGATTCTTACGGAAAAGCATGTCACCTTTCCGAAAGAGATTGTTCGGTTCAAAGACGTCACCAAAAACTGACAGAAGAAACGCCTTCTCCATTTATGACCGACGATTTGCGTAATCGAATGGGTGAAGCCGCTGTTAAAGCTGCAGAATACATCAAATACGAAGGTGCCGGAACGGTAGAATTCTTGGTGGACAAACACAGAAATTTCTACTTTATGGAGATGAATACTCGTATCCAGGTAGAGCATCCAATTACAGAACAAGTTATTGATTATGATTTGATTCGTGAGCAAATTATGGTTGCAGCAGGTATTCCAATTTCTGGAAGAAATTATTTGCCACAGCTTCATGCTATAGAATGTCGTATCAATGCCGAAGATCCTTACAACGACTTCCGTCCATCTCCAGGAAAAATTACAACTTTGCATACTCCAGGAGGACATGGTGTTCGTTTGGATACTCACGTTTATTCAGGATATACAATCCCACCAAATTACGATTCTATGATTGCAAAGTTGATTACAACGGCTCAAACCAGAGAAGAAGCAATTAACAAGATGAAACGTGCTTTGGACGAATTCGTAATCGAAGGAATCAAAACAACAATTCCGTTCCACAGGCAATTGATGGACGATCCAAGATATGTTGCCGGAGATTATACCACTGCATTCATGGACGATTTCAAAATGAATGACCCTAAATAAATTGATATTCAATTTCAGAATTCAGACCTCACAGCAATGTGAGGTTTTTTTATAAAATGTTTGAGCAACCATCTGGGTAATTTTTACACACTCAAATACCCATTTTCTACATTTTTAGAATTGTAGGAATACTTGAAAAAAAATGAAAACCCTTTTGTTTACAGTAGTTTAAGATCATCATAGGATGTTTTCGTGTTTTGGTACGATAATTTCATTATTCTAAACATCAAACAACATTAATAATTCAAAATACCCCCATATCATGAAAAAATTAATTTTAGTTGTTGCAGTAATTTTAGGAAGTTTTTCCATATTTGCAACTTCAACACCAATCATAAATACGGAAAAAATTATCTTTAGTCAAGAAGATTTTAAAGAAATTAAAAAAGAAGAGCTTCCAGAAGCCGTGAAAACAGCTTTGAAAACCTCTTATCCAGATGCAACTCTTGACAGAGCTTATGTCAATGCAAATAAAGAGTACAGATTAGATATAACAGTTATTGACCAAAAGGCTACTGTTTATGCAGATGCCAATGGAAACTGGATTAAGAAATAAGTTAGGGTAACTTATGATTTTGTTTTTGTTAAGAGAGATTCACTCAGTGGGTCTCTCTTTTTTTTAGAACTTTTTTAAGAAAAAACCTTTTTAATAATTTTATATTAGCCTAAAGTTAGAACCCCCATGTCAAAAATCCTATTGGTCGAAGATGATGTTTCTTTTTGTAAGATGTTGGAAAACTTTCTTATAAGGAAAGACTATAGCGTAGAAACAGCTTTCACTGCAGAAGAAGCAAAAA
Organism: Flavobacterium arsenatis; assembly: GCF_031456785.1. NCBI lineage: Bacteria > Pseudomonadati > Bacteroidota > Flavobacteriia > Flavobacteriales > Flavobacteriaceae > Flavobacterium > Flavobacterium arsenatis. The sequence continues at coordinate 35,805 of NZ_JAVDVI010000012.1, read as the reverse complement.
ACAAAGTCAAAAAGGATAATTTTGACCTTATTATTACCGATTTAAGATTACCAAATTACGACGGAATCCAATTGATGTCTGAATTTAAAAAGGAGTTTCCTCAAATTCCGGTGATTCTAATGACAGGTTATTCCGATGTAAATACTGCCGTAAAAGCTATTAAAAATGGCGCTTCCGATTATATCTCGAAACCTTTTAATCCAGAGGAAGTTTTGCTGGTGGTTTCGAATGCACTTCAAAAAGAAACTATCGAAGAAGTTATAAAAGAAAAGCCTCTTCCAAAACCAAGAAAAGCTGTTCAAACAAGCGAGTTCATTACCGGAATTTCTCCTGCTTCAAAAAAACTGGCAGAATATATTCAGTTGGTTAGTCCAACAAATATGTCGGTTTTGATTATTGGTGAAAGTGGAACAGGAAAGGAAGTCATCGCGAAAAGCATCCACCAAAACAGTATCAGAAAAAACAATAATTTTATCGCAGTAGATTGTGGAGCCATTCCGAAAGAATTGGCGGCAAGTGAATTTTTTGGTCACTTAAAAGGTTCCTTTACTGGAGCAATAAATGATAAAGTAGGTTATTTTGAAGCGGCAAACGGTGGAACAATCTTCCTTGATGAAATTGGAAATCTGTCCTACGAAAATCAAATCCAGCTTTTGAGGGCTTTGCAGGAAAGAAAAATCAAACCTGTTGGAAGCAATAAGGAAATTGAAGTCGACATAAGAATCATTACTGCAACAAACGAAGATTTGCGTGAAGCTGTGAAAAAAGGCGATTTCCGTGAAGATTTGTACCACAGAATAAATGAATTCTCGATTCATTCTCCATCATTGAGAGAACGAAACGAGGATTTGATGATTTTTGCGGATTTCTTCCTTGAAAAGGCAAACGAACAATTGAACAAAGACATCATCGGATTTTCATCAGAAGTGATGACCATTTTCCAAAACTATAAATGGCCCGGAAACTTGCGTGAACTTCAGAACATCATCAAAAGAGCTACACTTTTATCGCAAGGAAATTTTATCGAAAAAGGAGTTTTGCCTTCGGAATTATTTCAACAGGAAACAGCAGACGAATCCCAGTTTTCATTGTCGGATAATGAAAAAGATGCCATCATCAATGCTTTGGCCAAAACCCAAAATAATAAATCGGAAGCTGCAAAATTGCTTCAAATCAATAGGAAGACACTTTACAACAAATTGAAATTATACAACCTAGACTAGATTATTTTCTTGTTGTATGAGATGGAAAAGTGATTCAATTTTCAGATTTAAAACTTCAAGGTTGAATCGGATTTCATCTTCGGAAAGTGTTTTCAAATCAAAATCTTGCAAGATTGATGCTATTTCTTCGGCTTTGATTTGCTTGAACATTGGATACATCCTGTGCGAGGTTTCCTTGAATTTTGGCAAATCATCTTCGGAAAAACTCTGTTCTAATTGGTCTAAATTTTCTTTTGTTGAAGCAATAAAAGAAATCAGAACGTCTTTTAAAGCTTCCTCTTCATTTGGCAAAAACGCTTTGAGCGAGGTCAATGAATATTCTTTTTCATGTCCGTTTTCCGGCACATCTTCATCAATCAAAATTTCTGTATCATTAAAAACTGAATGGATGACATTCAATAGAATTTTAGGAGAATAGGGTTTTCTCAAAGCAGTTGTGAATCCAGCATTTTTATAAATATGTTCTCCAAAATCCGTTCGTCCAGTAACGGCAATCACGGGTTGTTGTTGATAGTCTTCGTGGTTTTTTAAAGCTTCTAAAAACGTAAAACCATCCATTTCTGGCATTTGAATATCGGTAACGATAAAGTCGAATTTCTTGGTTTTGATTGTTTTCAAAGCTTCTCTCGCGTCTGTAAAATGCAAGACATTATAGTGGTGTTGTTTCAAGACTTCGACCGTCAGATTCAATAAATTCACGTCATCATCTACTACAATTGCGGTTAAATTATTTGGTTTTGGAAGCTCGGTAATCTTTTCTTTTTTGAAAGCGGCATCTTCAAATTCCAACGGAAGTGTTATTTCGAAGATACTTCCTTTCCCAAATTCACTCTCAAGCGAAAGGTTTCCTCCCAAAATTTCAACCATTTTTTTAGAAATCGTCAGGCCTAATCCAGTTCCTCCATATTTCTTTTCGATTCCATCATTGGCTTGCGTAAATTCTTCAAAAATAAGTTGCTGTTTGTCTTTTTCAATTCCAATTCCCGAATCTTCAACCCTTATTATCGCCTTATTGTCAGATGTTTTGGCTTCAATTTTTATAAAACCTCTTTCGGTGAATTTGAAGGCATTTCCAATAAGATTTGTCAACACTTGTCGCAATCTAAAAGGGTCGCCAACAATTCGCTGGTTGAATTTTTTATCGATGTCAAGAATGAGTTCCAGATTTTTTTGTTCGTAAACCGATTGAATGCTTTTTCCAACTTCAATAGCGATTTCTTTCAATGAAAACGGGATGTGCTCGATGGTTATTTTTCCGGCTTCAATCTGGGTAAAATCAAGCAAATCCTGAACGAGTTGTGAAATATATTCAGACGAGCCCTTGATGTTTTTGGTATAATAGGATTGTTTGTTGTTGAGGTCGGAATTGCCCAATAATTCGGCATATCCGACAATTGTACTCAACGGTGTTTTCAAGTCGTGGCTGACGGTTGAAATCAATTGTTCACGGTTTTTTAGCAATGTTTCCGTTTTAGAATTGGCAATTTCCAGCTGGTTTTTATAGGATTGTGTCTTGGAGAAATCGCTCAGAATTAAGATCGAAAAAAAGATGGTCAATACAAATCCAACTCCTGCAGCAATTGTTACTACTTTGTTGGTTTTATTTAAAGCGGCTTCTTTTTCGGCATTACTTTTTGTGGTATTGATGATGATTTCCCTCTCGATGACACTCAAGATTTTTCGGAGCTGTTCGGAAATCGAAAGTTCGTTCTGCAGCAATTCATTTTCCTGAATGTTTAAGGACTCCTGTTTTTTGGAAGTTTTTCTAACCACATCACTCAAGGCCGCTTTTGAAGCAATAAGCATCGAATCGAGCACTTTCTGGCTCAAAGTATTGGTGTTGTCGCTCGGAATATTTTCGTTCATGTAATCCACAAAATCCGAATATACTTTTTTTTCATAATCCTTCAATGAAGAAGGATCGTTGAAGAAATCATTCAGATTTAGTTTTCTCAAAGTACCTTCCATATAGGAAATTTTATTGATGGCTTTCTGAACGGCATCATCATCTGTTGATTGATTTTTAATGATGCTAAGTTGTTGAATATTAGCTGTTTTCTTGGAAAGAAGCAATTTCACACTGTCCAATAACGTAATCTGATAGTCATTTTGAACGAGGTTCTTGAGCGAATCAATTTCAGCTTTGAGCGAATCGGTCTGCATCAAGTAGTTTCGAAAATCCACATCAGAATTGGATTGTATGGTAATCCTCGAAAAACTTTCCGTCTTGTACATATTTGAAAGCAAATTGCTGACTTTTAGAATCTTGTTGTTCTCTGACGCGAGTTTGTTTTCGGTAGAAGAGAAAACCCTGTTTTCGGTATATAAAATCCATCCCGCAACAACAACCAATGTAGCCAAAGCCAGGTAGCTGACAAATACTTTTATCGGAATATAGCTTTTTTTGTTGTCCATAATCCAAAGATAAAAATTACAAAAAGGATTAATTTGTATAATTTGTTAAAATATGAAAAACAAAAAATCCCGAACGAGTCGGGATTTAAAGCGGATAATCGGAAAAGATTATACTTTTAATTTGTTTGCAATTTCTTTAGGAATTCCACCTTTGTGAACCATGATTGCAGTTGTTTTGTATTTCACGAATTCTTTGGTCATATACAAATACCCTTTGTAGTCGTTGCTTTCGCCCCAAGAATTTTTCACGATGTAATATTCTTTACCGTTTTGATCTTTAGAAATCCCAACGATGTGCATCCCGTGATCATCAGTTGTAGTATAATTGTCGAATGCTTTCTGACGCATTTCTTCTGTGGTTACCTGTTCTTTTTTTGGCCCATTAAACAAGTCTGCTTTTTCTTCGGCTGTCATGTCATCAAATTTTTTGTCGGATACAAAAGCAACACCGTTTTTCCAGCTGAATGTTTTCTCACTCACATCTCCGGCCCAAGCCACAGAATATCCGTTTTTCAAACCGTTGTCGATGATGTCTGTAAGTTCGTTCAATTTCACATTATACACTTGATCAAACGACCAGTTGTCCGGAACCAAAAGCACATTTTTTGTATAATAAGGATATTCCTGGAACGATGAAATTTCTACATAATCATCAGGATTGATGCCAATAACTTCCTTGGCAAAACTCTCAGGAGTATATTTTTTTCCGTTATAATCAAAAGATTTCGGAGCTTGACCTAGATAAGAATCAATCACGGCCGTGTAGGCTCTTTCCCAAGTTGGCGTTAACTCGCCATTCGGATTTTTTACTACAGCTTCCAAGATACCTTGCGTTAAAGCAGCCATTTCACCGAATTTATTTTTATCGGTACCATAATTCAAACCTGTGTAAACCGATTGAGGAACCGCACCGTATTTTTTATACATGTTCATTACATCGTGCAAAGCACCACCATCTCCAAGGGTTACGGCACCGTGCATGCGAACATACATTTTTCCTTTTTCGATATAGGTATTTCTTGCCGAATAGATTTGAGAAATTTCAACCGGTTTCTTGCCCATTCTAACCATTTCTGATTCGATAAACGAATTGGCGGCATAGCTCCAGCACGTTCCAGAGGAACCTTGGTTTTTTACAGAAGTATTTTCAAGGTTGATTACATCGGTAAATTTAAAGGAAGCTTTGCTATTATCGCTAGCATTTACTTTTAATGCATTTACAAGATTATCCTGTGCAAATCCCGAAACCGAACCTGCAAATAAAGCAGCTGCAAGAACAAACGGGCGAATAGAATTTTTATACATAGTTGTAAGTTGTTAGATTTTTGAATTAGTGACTTAAAAATAGCGATTGTTACAAGGAAACGACTATTTTAACAGTATTTTAGTGGGTTTGAAAGAAGAAACTTTCAAAATAATTACAACGTCTCCTTCAACCATTTAAAAAACTCCCCTTGCCAAACCTGGGCATTTTGAGGTTTCAAAACCCAATGGTTTTCTTCAGGAAACAGCACAAACCTACTTTTAACACCTCTCAATTGAGCAGCTTGAAACGCTTCCTGACCTTGCCCGATTGGAACTCTATAATCTTTTCCGCCTTGTATGATCAGGATTGGCGTATTCCATTTCTCTACCATTTTGATAGGGTTAAACTGTGTGAAAGTCTTTTGAGCAACAGCATTGTCTTTTTCCCAATAAGCACCGCCGTGGTCCCAATTATTAAAGAAGACTTCCTCGGTTGTGCCATACATACTTTCTAGGTTGAAAACACCACAATGTGAGATAAATGTCTTAAAACGGTTGTTGTGGATTCCGGCCAAATAGAAAACAGAATAGCCTCCATAACTCGCACCAATGGCACCCAATCTTTTGCTGTCCACATATTTTTCCTTTGCTACATCATCAATTGCCGAAAGGTAATCCTGCATCACTTGTCCGCCCCAATCCTTGCTGATTTGCTCGTTCCATTCTACACCGTGACCTTGCATTCCCCGACGGTTTGGTGCAACTATGATATACCCTTGAGCAGCCATCACCTGAAAATTCCAACGGAAGGAATAAAACTGTGTCAAGGCACTTTGTGGTCCTCCTTGGCAATATAATAAAGTTGGGTATTTTTTATTAGGATCAAAATTCGGCGGAAGCACTACCCAAACCAACATCTTCTTCCCATCTGTTGTAGTAACATAACGTCTTTCGGTTTTGCTTAAAGCTAGTTTGCTGTAGGTTTCATCGTTAACTTTTGTTAATTGTTTCCAAGTGTTCTTCTTCAAATCAAAAGAAAAAATCTCCGAGGCGTGGTTCATATCTGTTCTGGTTACAATCACCGAAGTACCTGAAAAACCAACGATATCATTCACATCAAAATCACCTTTTGTAAGTTGAATTACGTTGATGGCGATTTTAGTCAAGCCAGGGAAATTCACCTCAAACAGTTGTTTTGTTCCGTCAACAGGAGCCAAAAAATATACTTTCTTTCCATCAGCACTCCAAGTGAAGCTATCAACTGTTCCGTCCCAACTAGCAGTCAAGTTCAGGTTCATTCCTTTAAAGTTGACGATAATGTCGTTTTTATCGGCTTCATAACCATCGCGTTTCATTTGCAACCACGTCAAATTTCCGTCAGGCGAAAACTGTGGGGCAGTATCATAACCCAAATTTCCTTCGGTTAAATTTTTGGTGGTTTTCGATGCCAAATCATACTCATACAAATCCGTATTCGTTGAAATGGCATATTCAGTTCCCACTTTTTTCTTCGAAACATAAACGATTTTCGAACCATCAGGCGACCAAATAAAATCCTCATCACCACCAAAAGGCTTCTGTGGACTATCAAACGGTTCATCTTTCAAAACATCAATTCCAACAGCACCTTCGGCCGTCGATTTATAGAAAACGTGGTTATGTTTTCCTTCGTTCCAAGTGTCCCAATGACGGTAATCCAAAGCGTCATAAATTTGAACATTCGATTTGTCCAAAGCCGGATAAAAATCCTCTCCAAGCACTTTTTCAATTTTCACTTCTTCAGAATACAAAATATAGTTCCCATCAGCCGAAACATTCTTGTCCTTCAAAAGCGACTCATAATCCTTCACTTCAACCGCATTTCCGCCATTCACAGGAACCGTATAAAACTTAGAATTCGATTTATTTTCCTCAACCGACGGAATCGAAACTTTATAAACGATATTTTTTCCATCTTTCGAGATCCCAAGTGGAGCAACACGTCCCAGTTTCCACAACAATTCAGGTGTCATTACATTTTGTGCAACAGCATTCATACTCATTATAATCACGGTTAAAAGCAATAATTTTTTGTTCATATCACAGGTTTTATAAGGCCTTAAAAGTACTTATAATTTACCAAAACCTCAAACAATCACGATAATTAGGGCGTGTCACCATTTTCAAAAAGGCAAATCCAGTTTGTCCATAGCCTTTTTGAAAATGCTGTCGGGCTTTCCGTTACAATCTTTTCTTTTTTAAAGAAAAAAAAGAAAAGGATTTCCACTGCAATCCCTCACGCGAGCAAACTTACGAATCAACCTCCATGATTTTGTCATTCCGACGGAGGAGGACACGAGCGAAGCGAACTGGCGAAGCAATCTCCGTTAGTTGCTCTATATTGTTGAGATTCCTCCTTCGTCGGAATGACAAAAAACCTAAAATAATTGTTGTTATTTCAGGGGATTTAACACTAAACAATTCTCAAATACAAAACCAAAAAAGAAATAAATCATTTATTTTTGTTAGAAAATAAAACCAAATGAATCTAAGCTATTGGGAACTCAAAAACTGGTTCACAAATGTTGATTACACCATCGTTGGAAGTGGCATCGTCGGACTTCATACCGCTTTGCGACTTCGTGAAAAATTTCCAGAAAGTAAAATCCTGGTGCTCGAAAAAGGAATGCTTCCGCAAGGAGCAAGTACGAAAAATGCAGGTTTTGCCTGTTTCGGAAGCCTTTCAGAAATCATTGATGATTTAAGATCACATTCAGAGGAAGAAGTTATAAACCTGATTCAAAAACGCTGGCAGGGTTTGCAATTGCTACGAAAAAGATTGGGCGACACTACGATAGACTTCAAACCTTATGGCGGATATGAATTGTTTTTGAAGAACGATGAAAACGGTTTTCAAGAATGCCTTTCGAAAATGCCTTTTGTAAATGAACTATTGAAGCCACTTTTCAAAGCCGATGTTTTCAACAAAGAAATCGACCGTTTTGGCTTTCAGAATGTCAATGACTATTTGATTTTCAATCCTTTTGAAGCCCAAATCGACACAGGAAATATGATGCAGGCGTTATTGAAAATGGCGATTTCGCAAGATATTTTGATTCTCAACCAGCAAACCGTTTCGTCTTATAATGAAAATGCAAATGGAGTAGAAGTAGCACTCGCGGATTTTACCTTCCAAACCAAAAAACTACTTTTTGCCACCAACGGATTTGCAAATTCCTTGACCAATGGAGCCGTAAAACCAGCAAGAGCTCAAGTATTAATCACGCAACCAATTCCAAATCTTGACATCAAAGGAACGTTCCATTTGGACAAAGGCTATTATTATTTCCGAAATATTGGCGACCGGATATTATTTGGCGGAGGCCGAAACCTCGATTTTGAAGGCGAAACCACAACCGAACTCGGACAGACAGAAATCATCCAAAATAAATTGGAGCAATTGCTAAAAGAAGTAATTTTGCCAAACACCGATTTCAGAATTGAACACCGATGGAGTGGCATCATGGGAATAGGTTCGAGCAAAAACCCCATTGTCGAGCAAATTTCCGAACATGTGTATTGTGGTGTGAGGTTAGGAGGAATGGGAGTGGCAATTGGAAGTTTGATTGGAACAGAATTGGCAGAACTGGTAAAATAAACTCCAATCTACAATATCCAAAAAACAAATAAGCTCCAAAACTCGAAATCTCAATTTTTCAAACCTAGAAACTTATACTTTGTTTATTATCAAAGGGTTTGAAATTTATAAAATTGAAATTTATTTGTTTTTTGGATATTGTAGATTGGAATTTTAAGATGTACTTATGATAAAAAAAATATTCAGATTCTTGTGGAAAGCGATGCTTTACTTCTTCGTGATTTCTACTTTTTTAGTGGTTGTTTTCAAGTTTGTTCCCGTTCCGTTCACGCCTTTAATGGGAATCCGGGCTTTGGAACAAAAAGCTGACGGAAAGGAAATGACGTGCAGTCACGATTGGGTGCCGTTGGAAGAAATTTCCCCAAACATCCAAAAAGCAGTTATCGCCAGCGAAGATGCCAATTTCCTCGCTCATTATGGTTTCGATTTCAATGCCATCGAAAAAGCAATGGAGAATAATGAGAAAGGGAAAAAGCTAAAAGGCGGAAGTACGATTTCGCAACAAACAGCCAAAAATGTCTTTCTTTGGCAAGGACGAAGCTATCTCCGAAAAGGACTTGAAGCCTATTTTACAGTCTTGATTGAATTAATCTGGGGAAAAGAACGCATCATGGAAGTCTATCTGAACAGTATCGAAATGGGAAGTGGTGTTTATGGCGTTCAGGCGGCTGCAAATCATTGGTACGGGAAAAGTGCACATAATTTATCCAAAAGAGAAGCGGCAGGAATAGCGGCAATTCTTCCTAATCCTAGAAAGTTCAAGGCCAGTAATTCTTCAAGTTATATTGAAAGACGGAAAAGCCGAATCATGAAGCACATGCAGTACGTGAAACTAGAGTACTAAATTATGCTGAAAAAGTCACTCCTGCTGTTTGTGTTTGTGTCTTGCTCGGTTTTGGCACAAAAAAAACCAACCGAAATCGGAATTGTTTTCGATAACGACCTCTATGTTTCAACAGTGAATGACAAATATTACACCAACGGATTTGAGTTTTTCTACCGCTATCTTATTTCAAATGAAAAAGAAAAAGTCAATAAAAAAATTGTTGAGTTTCGTTTAGGACAATACATTTATAATCCGCAAACGATTCGAGCGGATGATTTTTACAAGAACGACAGGCCTTTTGCTGGTTATCTTTTTGCAGAAGCGAGTTTGAATACCTTTTATCAAAATCAATCGGTACTGAAAATCAATGGACAAATTGGATATGTCGGTCCGAATGCCTTAGGCGAGGAAGTGCAAAGGGGTTTTCACGATCTTTTTGGATATCGGAATGTTTACGGATGGCAATATCAGATCAAGAATGCTTTTGCGATACAGGCAAATGTTTTTTATTCGGTGAAATTATTCCCAAAGAAAGAAACCCAGATTGATGCACAATTTCAAGGTGAGGCAAGTGTGGGAACTATTTTTAATTCGGTAACTGTTGGTCCTGTTTTTCGATTCAGTCTAAAAAAATTATTACCGGTTTACAATTCCAATTTATACGATGGCTCGCTTCGGGCTGATAGAAACTATAAGGAAGAAAGCGAATTTTATTTTTATGCTTCGCCGAAAGTCAATTATCAGGCCTATGATGCTACGATTCAAGGAAGTATGTTTAATGACAATAGCCCGGTGACTTTCCCCTTGGAGCCTTTTCGATTTAACGGAGAAGCCGGATTGAAGTACCGAAAAAACCATTGGAATTTGTCGTATTCTTTTTTGTTTAGAGGAAGAGAAGCGAAGAATAATGTTATTGAGGATTATTTTTATGGTTCGATAGGTGTTGGGTATTTGTTGGATTAAAACAGTCCAAGTTCTTTTTTTTCCTTAAATTTAGGCATCCAAAATTCTACAAACTATGAGTGCAAATTACAAATACGCTACAGTCCTGGAAGCGATAAAGCAACTTCGATCGGCAGGTTTCACGGTTGATTTTAATCTTGAAGAGAATGCTCTTACAGCAAATTCAAAAAAATACCATAAGGACGATTTTGAAATCACGGAAGTCTATCGCTATGAAGGCGATTCAAGTCCGGATGAGGAGGCAACGGTTTACGGAATTCAATCCAATGACGGCACAAAGGGAATCTTGGTTACTTCCTACGGTATGTATATCGATGAAATTTCAGAAGATTTGTTGAGCAAATTATCTTTAAAATAAAAGCATCCGCCAATTATGACGGATGCTTTTGTTTTGGGACAAAATTTCTTTATATCTTATTAGGCAATTCTTTAAAGCCCATGTTGTAAAGCGTAAAGGCTTGAATATCCACAATTTCTTCGATGGTTTTAGAAACTGGTTTTCCAGCTCCGTGACCAGCGTTTGTTTCAATCCTGATTAAAACAGGGTTAGGATCTGTCTGCTTGTCTTGCAATTCGGCGGCAAATTTAAAACTATGAGCTGGAACCACACGGTCGTCGTGATCGCCCGTTGTTACTAAAGTTGCTGGATATTTCACGCCTGCTTTTACATTATGAACCGGAGAATATCCTTTTAAATAATCGAACATTTCTTTAGAATCTTCTGCGGTTCCATAATCATAAGCCCATCCGGCTCCAGCCGTAAAAGTGTGATAACGCAACATGTCCAGAACTCCAACGGCAGGCAAAGCGACTTTCATCAGGTCTGGTCTTTGTGTCATAACAGCACCAACCAGCAACCCTCCGTTTGAACCTCCACGAACTGCCAAGTAATCAGATGAAGTATATTTTTGAGCAATCAAATATTCGCCTGCAGCGATGAAATCATCAAAAACATTTTGCTTTTTCAACTGTGTTCCGGCATCGTGCCACTCTTTTCCGTATTCTCCACCACCGCGTAAATTCGCAACAGCATAAATACCGCCTTGCTCCAACCAAACGGCATTTGCTACGCTAAAAGAAGGCGTAAGGCTCACGTTGAATCCACCATAAGCATAAAGAACGGTTGGATTTTTACCGTCAAGTTTCAATCCTTTTTTGTGGGTGATGATCATTGGAACTTTTGTTCCGTCTTTCGACGTATAGAAAATTTGCTTACTTTCATAATCGGCTGAATTGAAATCAACCTTTGGTTTTTCATATTCCTTTGAAGTTCCAGTTTTTGGATCATACGAATAAATGGTTCCTGGAGTGGTATAATTGGTAAACGAATAATACAAAGTCGTTTCTTCCTTTTTACCACCAAATCCTCCGGCCGAACCAACGCCAGGAAGTTTCACCTCACGGATTAATTTTCCGTTATAGTCATATTGCAAGACTTGCGTCACGGCATCTTTCATATAATCTGCAAAAATATATCCTCCACCAGTATTGGCCGAAAGTACATTTTTAGTTTCAGGAATAAAATCCTTCCAGTTCTCTGGAGTTGGATTGGAAGCATCAACGGTTACAATTTTTTGGTTTGGAGCATTTCTGTTTGTGATGATGTACAGCTTTGAACCTACATTTTCAATGATGCTGTTGTCGGTTTCAAAATTGTCAACAATCGTTACAATCTTGCTATCAGCTTTGCTCAAATCTTTGATGTACAATTCATTTCCAGAAGTGGAAGTAGAGGCTGAAATAATCAAATAGTTGTTGTCTTCAGTAACGCCACCACCAACGTATCTTCTTTTTTCCTGGTCGCCAAAAATCACCTTATCGGATTTTTGTGCCGTTCCTAATTTGTGAAAATACAATTTATGTTGGTCGGTTTTCGCAGATAATTGACTTCCTTCTGGCTTATCGTAGCTAGAATAGTAGAAACCTTCGTTCTTGTACCACGAAATTCCGCTGAATTTTACATCCACAATTTCGGCTTCCAGTTTTTTCTTGGAAACGGCATCCAAAATCGTGATTTTGTTCCAATCGCTTCCTGCTTCAGAAATCGAATAGGCTACAAGTGAACCATCTTTTGTAAAGGAAACGCTTGCCAAAGAGGTAGAACCATCTGCCGAAAATGTATTCGGATCCAGAAAAACTTCTTCCTTGCCATTCTTGTCTTTTCGGTACATCACGGATTGATTTTGCAGTCCGTTATTTTTGTAATAATAGGTGTAATTTCCTCTTTTGAACGGAGCCGAAATTTTTTCATAATTCCAAAGTTTCTCCATTCTTTCCTTTAGTTGTTTTCTGAAAGGAATTTTTTCGAGGTAATTGAAGGTTACTTCATTTTCGGCTTTCACCCAAGAAGCTGTCTCGGCCGATTTATCGTCTTCAAGCCAACGATATGGGTCTCTAATAGTGGTTCCGAAATAAGTGTCTTCTACTACTTTTTTTTCTGTTTTGGGATAATTGATTTGTCCAAATGAGGTCATAGATACAGATACAACCAAGGTTACGATTGTTTTTTTCATTGATGAAAATTTTGGTTTTCACAAAAATAGCAAAAACCATTGTTAGAGATTAGTTAAATAACGGTTTATATTGAGACCAATGTTTATAAATCAAGATTCCGGTTAGAGTAGCAATGACAATCGCAGGAACAATACCAGAAAAATTGAGATAGAAATGAAAGAGAAGAATGTTGATGGCAATTGGAGCTAAAAGTATCAAGGCAAAGGCAATCCACTTTTTTGCCAAGAGCATTGCTCCAATAAGGATTTCAAGAACGGCTACAACAGGAAAAATATAATCTACCTGTCCGAACGATTCAATTAAATTACCTGCTGGAGTTGGAACAATTTCGAAAAGTTTGTTCAATCCTGATAGTACAAGAATTATTCCTAGAAAGATTCTTACGATTTTAGTAAACATTGAATTCATAATAAAGTGTTTAAAGGATTATTAATTCCATAAATTTAACAATAAATTTGTAAACTATTGACAATTAAGAGGGTAAAAAATGCAGGAATAAAAAAAACCGTTCATTTCTGAACGGTTTACAAGGGTTTTGATTGCGAAATTTATAATACAGTTACAGGAAAAGTAACCTGAACGTCAGTTTCGCCACCAGCATTTGTTATATCTCCTGAAGCAACATTTGCTCCAGCTTTATTTGGTTCGTGTCTTAAAATCACGGTCAAATTTCCAGATTGTGGATTGGCAGAAGCCGTAAATTTAAACTTCAAACCAATAGGATCTCCATTAACGTCTTCATCAGCATAAGCGAAAGTTCCAGATAAGCCTCCAGTTGCACTGAAAAAGAACTGGTGTTCGTCTCCTTCTTCTTCTACTTCTAATGAAATATTATCGGCTGGACTAGTCAATTCATTTAATAAGGAAACCGTTCCGTTGTAAGTAGTCAAAGCCGAGATGCTTCCTGTTGATGTAATTACTGGAGCATTAGGACCGTCTCCATCCAAATCTCTCGACGTCAAAACCACTGGAGTTCCTCCGCCTTCGGGAGTTAGGGTTACAGTTACGGTCGTGATTACTTCTTCTTCGTTTACAGGTTGACTTGAGTTGTCATCATTTGAACAAGAGTTGAAAGAAAGCAAGGCGATTAAAGCGAATGGTACTAATTTAAGGGTTTTCATTTGTTGTAAATTTTTAATTTTTAATAATTGAATTTTAATTGAACCGTGAAATTCCGACCCATATCGTCCACATAGAAACGTGTACGGTTGAGGTAATCTCTATAGTTCGTGTTGAAAATGTTTTGGATATTGAATCCGATTGTAATCTTAGATTTTTCAAAAGTCGCAAAGCTCATTTCAGAGCTGAAATGCAATTGATGGTAGCCTTTTGGCGGTTGGCTGATTTCTACCAAAGTCGGAACAAATTCCCCATCAACAGGAACATCAGCAATAAAATCATTGTCAGGATAGCGTTTCTGGGTAAAAACCAATTCGCTTTTTAAGCCTAAAATGAGATTGTGCCAGTCTTGTTTTTTGAATTGAATTGAATTATTCCAATTTACAGGCGGCATATCGATCAAGGCTTCCTTATTGTCTTGGTCTTCGCCATAAACGTAGGCAAATGTTGAATGGTAGTTGAGGTTTTTTGCAAAATCATAATCTGCATTGACATCAATTCCCAGAACTCTTGCATTGACTTGACGGTATTCCCAAACTGGAAAAGCTCCTCTGTTGGATTGCTCCAAACCAGTTGGTTCCAGCAAGGTGAAATCATTAATGAGATTCAGATAGGGATTTACTTCGAAAGCAAATTTATCCGAAGCATAAGCCAAAGCGGTCGATATTTTAATCGCTTTTTCTTTCTCCAAACGCAAATCTCCCAACTCAATTTGTCCTGTAGAATGATGCAATCCGTCACTGAACAATTCTGAAGGATTGGGACTTCTGCTGGCTAAACTCAAATTGGTAAACCATTTCAAGTTGCGGTTGATTTGGTATTTGGTTCCGACACTTCCCGAGAAATTATGATAGGTAAAAACAGGATTCGTCTTCCATTGTGTGCCAAATTCTCCGATGATGATGTCTGAAAAATCAGCATCATAATTCCGTTCGATCCATCTGGATTGAAGATAGAATTTAGTAGCATCAATTCGGCTGAAATCATAACGAAAACCAGTTTCAAGCTCTAAATTTTCGCTCAAGGCAAAAGTGCCAATTCCGTAAACACCCGCTTCATATTTGTCATAATCGGGAATTAAAGGACGAACTCCAGTATCAGTATCTGCAAAATTGTTTTGAAAAACACCACTGATTCCAAATTTATATTTTGAAATTTCACTCGATGAAGTTTCCAAATCTACCAACACAGAATGTGTCGATAACGACAAATCCAGAGAAGGTTTGTTTCTGGAATCGCCTCTTCTGATGTCATATTCCAAACGGTTGTTCAACTGAAAAGCATATTGCAAAGTCAGTTTCCCGAAATCAGAAAATGTATGAAAATAGTTCAGTTTGCCTAAATAATGTTGCACTTCCTGTTTTGGAGCATTGATGTTATACGTGAAATCGTTGATTACCGATGGTTTTCCGCTGTTGATGGCGTTCACCAAATCGGCAAGGTTTCCGGTATGGGAAGCCCTTAAAATGCCAATTGTAGCATTATAATAACTCAAAAAAGCCGAAAATCCGGAAGTTTCACCTTTATATCCCAATCCTGCCGAGAAATTCTTTTCACGGTTTCCAGTATTTGACAAGATATAATCCGGAGCTTCAACATCTCCAAGATATTTGAAAGTGCCTTGCAAATTCCAGTTCCAACCTGATTGATAGCCTTTAAAAAGCGAAGAAGAAACACTTCCGCCTCGACCGTTTGAAGCACCGTTCAAGATGGTTTTTCCGTAAATGGTGTCTTTTACAGGAATGGGTAACGGCTCAATAATCACCACGCCACCAATTGCATCGCCCCCATATTGCAATCCCGAAGCACCTTTTATAACCGAAACTTTTCCGGCCGTATTGATGTCGAGATTTGGAGCATGTTCCAATCCCCATTGTTGGTCTTCCAAACGAACATTGTTGTTGATGATCAAAACCCGACTGCTGTGCAAACCATTGATGACAGGTTTCACAATTGTATTTCCCGTTTTCAAGGAAGATACACCACTGATTTCCTTCAAGGCATCCCCCAAACTACCACTGCTGTATTTTTCGAGTTGGGCAATCTTGAGTTCTTTCCTGTCGGAAGTAGTGTTGGTCTTGATGTTTTTGTCTTTTATTTCAACTTCCGAGAGAGCAGAAATGTCTTCCTTTAATTGAATATTCAACTCCACATCTCCATCAATATCTTGTACAACAGTAACCGTTTTATATCCAACATAAGAGACCACGATATAATTTTCGCCGAAAGGCAGATCGATCGCAAAATCTCCTGCGGGATTACTGACGGTAAAGTTCTGACCTGCATGAATATGAGCACCAGCAAGCGGTTCGTTTTTTTCATTCGTAATTTTCCCGCTTACTTTGTTTTGGGAATATACAAACGATTGGTTTCCAATAAATAGGAAAACAAGTGCTATGAAATAACGCATTGGTTTTTTGAAAAATCTAAAATGATAATTAGGACTAATTTTCAGAAGAAAACTGTCCGAGAAAGAGCGAGATGCTCCAAATTAATTAGCAGATAGATGCAGGTGGACCCCGAAGAGTAGCTTGGCTTCCTGAAAAAACGGAAGGTGTTTCAGTATAAAAAAAGCTATAAGCTATAGCTTCAAAAGAAGTTTTAAATTGAAAAGAAGTAAATTCTGTTCCGATGAAATTGCTAAAAGTAAATTCGCAGACAAAACATTTCTCGTGGTTGTGATTGTTTGCGTGAACATCTTTTTTGGAGGAATCAAGATGCGTGAACGTTGCTTTTTCCTCTAAAATATGCTCATACGAATGCAGTGATTGAAACAGTATCGCGAACAATACGGTTATCATCAAAGATAGATTTAGTATGGCAAATTTTTTCTTCATCCAAATGCAAAGGTAGGGAAGAGAAAAGTAAAATGTATTGTTTTAACATATTTTAAGAAGATTCAGGGTAGATGAAAATTATTTTTTATTCATAAATAGCACTATCTTTGATATAATAATATTTCAAAAATGAATTGAAATGGATTCAACAATAGCCTTAAAATTAAGTCAAAAAATAAAATTGCTTCCTGATGATTTGATTCAAGAGGTGGATAAGTTTGTTGATTATTTAAAATATAAATCAGAACACGATGATGATTGGTCAGTTAACCTGACTGATAATCAAAAACAATCCATTAAAGATGGTTCAGAAGATATTTCTAATGGTAAAACATATTCTCACGCTGAAGCAAAACAAATAATCAGAGAATATATAAACAGCAAAATTTCTTAATGGAAATTGTCTAGTCTGAAACGGCTTTAAATTCATATTTAGGTACAATTGATTATCTTTTTGAAAAATGGTCATTGAAAGAGATAACAAATTTTGAAAATAGGGTTGATAATTTGCTGGAGAACATTTTAGCAAATAACGATATTTGTCCAGAGTCTAAATTTTTTGGTTATCGAAAATGTTCAATTGACGGTGTCAATTCCTTGATTTATTCAATCGTAAATAATACACTTTTTTTGGTCACATTTCTTGATAATCGAAGTTCGAATTTATTTTAAAATAAAAAAGCCGTGACTTCTCAATCACAGCTTTCATTATTTATAAAATTTAATTTTCCTAAACCAAGCCATTCGCCACCAAATATTCCGCAATTTGAACCGTATTTGTAGCTGCTCCTTTTCTTAAATTATCGGCAACAATCCACATATTTAAAGTGTTCGGCTGGCTTTCGTCGCGACGAATTCTTCCCACAAAAACTTCATCTTTTCCTTGTGCATATTTTGGCATCGGATAGGTATAAGTATCCGTGTTGTCTTGAACTACAACACCATCCGTTTCGTGCAAGATTTGGCGAACATCATTCACATCAAAATCATTGGAAAACTCAACATTTACAGCTTCACTATGACCTCCAACGATTGGAACTCTCACGGCAGTTGCAGTAACGGCAATGGTTTTATCACCTAAAATTTTCTGGGTTTCGCGAACCAATTTCATCTCTTCCTTTGTGTAACCGTTGTCTTCAAAAACATCACATTGTGGAATGGCATTTCTGTGAATTGGATATTTATATGCCATTTCGCCTTGAATTCCAGCATATTCGTTTTCTAATTGCTGAACGGCTTTCACACCAGTTCCTGTAATGGATTGGTAAGTAGAAACAATAATTCTTTTAATGTTATATTTTCTATGCAGAGGAGCCAAAGCCAAAACCATTTGAATCGTCGAGCAGTTTGGATTTGCAATAATCTTGTCGTCTTTTGTCAGTTCACCAGCATTGATTTCTGGAACAATCAGTTTCTTATCAGCATGCATTCTCCAGGCTGAAGAATTATCTATAACAGTAGTTCCTGCATCGGCAAATTTTGGAGCCCATTCCAAAGAAGTTTCTCCACCTGCCGAAAACAAAGCGATATCGGCCTTCATATCAACTGCCGTTTGCAAACCAACCACCTTATATTTCGTTCCCTTGAATTCGATTTCTTTTCCCACAGATCTTTCGGATGCCACTGGAATCAATTCGGTTACAGGAAAATTTCTTTTTGCTAAAACTTCAAGCATTACTTCGCCAACCATTCCGGTAGCTCCAACCACAGCAACTTTCATATTGATATTTTATTAAGGTAAATGATTTTATTTTCTGAATGCAAAAGTAGATAATAAAACAATTAAAAAAACGAATTTAAAAAATATAACAAATTGTTTTAAAAATTTACAAAAAGAAGAACCACGCCAAAAGACGTGGTTTAAATTAGAATATATAATGTAGCGGAAATATTTAAGGTCTGTTTTTCAAAGCATCACGAATTTCCATCAATAGTTTTTCTTCATTTGTTGGAGCTGGTGGTGCAGCAGGAGTTTCTGCTTCTTTCTTTCTGGAAGCATTGATTCCTTTGATCACTAAAAACAATACGAAAGCAACAATTATAAAATTAATAACCGCTGAAAGGAACAAACCGTATTTTACCGAACCAAAAACGGTAAGCTCTTCTAATTTCGTTAGATTTGCAGCCTCTAAAGCAGGTTTCAATAAAAGTGGTGTAATTACATCTTCAATAAACGAAGTAACAATCTTGCTAAAAGCAGCACCAATGATAACCCCGATAGCAAGGTCAACCACATTGCCTTTCATTGCAAAGGCTTTAAATTCTGACATCATTCCCATAATATTTTTTGTTTTAAGTTAATTGGATAGCTAATTTAATTAAAAATTCAAAACCTTCGACTAACATTCATAATTTACTGCTGTTATTCTCTATAGAAAACCCTTTTTACCCTTTGAGAAATGCTGGTTAGGATTTCATAAGGAATTGTGTGTGTTTTTTCTGCAATCAGATTTACAGTTGGGCTTTCGCCGAAAATAATCACTTGGTCGCCTTCCTTGCAATTGATTTCAGAACAATCCACCATCAGCATATCCATGCAAATACTTCCAACGATATAGGCTTTTTGATGATTGATGGTCACAAAACCAAGTCCATTTCCCCAACTTCTGGAAATTCCATCGGCATAGCCAATCGGAATTGTAGCAATTTTTGTGGTTTTTTCAGCCATGAATCTTCGGCCATAGCCAACACTTTCACCTTCATTAATGGTTCGGATTTGTGAGACAATTGATTTTAAAGTACTCACATTTTCAAGATAATGTTGTTCTTCTGCATCATTTGAAATGCCATAAAGTCCAATTCCGAGACGCACCATATCGTATTGAGCTTCGGTAAAATTTGAAATTCCCGAAGTATTCAAAATATGTCGAATCGGATTTATCTTTAATTCCTGCATCAAGTTTGAAGATAATTTTTCAAACAAATCAATCTGCGAAAGGGCAAATTGCTTTTGATTCAAATCGTCGCTTGTTGCCATGTGCGACAAGATACTTTTCACTTTTATAGAAGGTGTGTTTTTTAAAGTCGCAATCAATTCAGGCAAATCATTTTCTTGAAATCCCAAACGGTGCATTCCCGTATCCAGTTTGATGTGTACTGGATAATGATACAATTTTTTTTGCTCTGAAATTTTCAAAAAGGCATTCAATCCTTTTACAGAATAAATTTCGGGTTCCAACTGATATTGGATAATCGAAGGAAAGCTAGTATTTTCGGGATTCAAAACCATAATTGGCGTCGTGATTCCAGCCGTTTTAAGCGAAATTCCTTCATCGGCGAAAGCCACACCCAAATAATCAACTTTATGATGTTCCAATAATTTTGCAATTTCAAAACCGCCGTTTCCATAACCAAAAGCCTTTACCATTACCATTAATTTGGTTTCAGGATTTAATTTCGATTTAAAGAAATTCAAGTTGTGACTGATGGCGTTGAGGTTGATTTCCAAAACCGTTTCGTGTGTTTTCTCTTCCAATAAAGCCACGATTTTCTCGAATTCGAAAGTTCGTGCTCCTTTGATCAATATGGTTTCATTTCCGAAAGATAAAGTATCGAATGCATTGATGAAATCTTCGGTATTTTTGAAAGTGATGCTGTTCAGAAATTTATTTTTAAATTCAGAAATCGTACTTCCGATGCCAATTACACGATTGATTTTATTGGAAATAATCAATTGCGAAACCTTGGCATATAATTCTTCCTTGTCCAAACCGCTTTGAAAAATATCCGATAGGATCAAGGTTTTTTTCTTGTGATGTTTTTGGCTTTCAAGAAAATCCAAGGCAATTTTCAACGATTGAAAATCCGAGCTGTAACTGTCATCAATCAAAGTCGAATTATTGATGCCGTTTTTGACTTTCAGTCGCATTTCGACAGGATAGAGCAATTCCATTCTGCTTTCAATCGTTTTATAGTCGTAGCCAAAATGTAACAGGATCATCATACACTGGATGGCATTTTCTATCGAAGCATCGTCTAAAAAAGGAATTTTTAGGTCAAAATGATGGTCGCCAAAATCAATATGCAAAAGTGTCTTGTCAAGAATGGTTTTTTTCGAAATAAAAACATCGGCATTTCTGTCTTTGCAACTCCAGGTAAACGTTTTTGAGTTTTTTATAAAGGCATCAATCGTCTTATTTTTGTTGTAAATCAACACATCAACATCAACAAACAACTTGAGTTTTTCCTTTATTTTTTCGCCCAAATTGGCAAAACCTTCATCATGAGCCGAACCAATATTGGTCAGTAATCCGATGGTTGGTCTGATGATAGGTTCGAGTTTCTGCATCTCGTTAATGGTGGAAATCCCGGCTTCAAAAATCCCAAGATTGTGCTTTTCATTGATTGAAATCACAGAAAGTGGAACTCCAACTTGCGAATTGTAACTCTTCGGACTTCTGATAATATTATAATCTGGGCTCAAAAGAAAATTCAGCCATTCCTTGACGATGGTTTTTCCGTTGCTTCCCGTAATTCCAATTACCGGAAATGAATAGAGGTTTCGGTAGAAAACAGCGAATTGTTGCAAGGCTTCGGTAGTATTTTTTACTTTTAAGAAATTGGCTTTGCCACCTAAATCTTTCGGAATATTTGTCACAACAAAATTCTGGATGCCTTTTCCAATGAGTTCATCTATATAAATATGAGCGTCATTATTCGGACCAACCAATGCAAAAAATAAGGTTAATGGATTGTTTTGCAACGAACGACTGTCGATTGAAACGTTGTCTATTGTTGCATCAGGATTTTTCCCGTGATATTCGGCTCCGATTTTTGGAATTATATGTTGGATTGAAAGTGCCAAAAAGATTGTTTTAAAGTTGAGAAGCTAAAAATTCAGTTGGAGTTATTACATTAATTTTAGAATTTTTAAAGCCAATTTTATTTCTTGTAATGATACAATCACAATTATGATGCAATGCACTGTTGTATTGAACAGCATCTTCAAAATCTGAAAAACCTGAAATTAGACTTTTATCAATATTGAATTCGTCAATTATAGAAACATTACAAATGATTCTAAATTTTCGTAAAATTTCTAATACAGATTCTTTTGTATTTACTTTAGAGGCTATGTAAAACGTATTTACAAAAGATAACGAAGAGGTAAATAAAGTTAGTTCGTTTTTTTCGGCATTGGTTGTAATTTCTGCAATTTCATAATAAAAAGGTTCTCTTTTAATAATTAAATCAATCATTACATTAGTGTCTAAAAAAACTCTCATAAAGAATTATATTTTTTTATCAAATACTCTTGTCTGTCTTTTTTGTAATCAAAATCAGCAGGAATTCCGCCATTTTCTAAAGATAAACTTTTTACAAAATCAGAAATTTGCACACTATCATTTTTGTTTTCTTTAGAAATTATTGTTTTAAAGTAACTTTCTACAATAGACGAAACGCTAACTTTTTGTTTTGCAGCATATTCCTTAGCACTTTCGATCACGTTTTTATCTAATTTTAAGGTGAGTTTGGTATCCATAAAAACAAGAATTAATTTATACGTACAAATATAATAAATATATCCGTATAAAATTAAAATAGATAAAGATTGTTTTTTTGAAGATTAAAAACTACTCCTGATTTCTCTTCATCGCCTCAAAATAAGCAGCACGGCTCAAAGGTTCATACTCTTCGGTTTCACCTAGCATGACGAGTTTGTCGTTATCTGTTTTTCTAAAACTATAATTGGCGAGGTTTCCCGTTCGAGTACAAACAGCATGCACTTTTGTTACATATTCAGCAGTTGCCATCAAGGCAGGCATTGGTCCGAAAGGATTTCCTTTAAAATCCATATCGAGACCAGCAACAATTACTCGAATTCCTGAATTGGCCAAATCATTGCAAATCGTTACAATTTCGTCATCAAAAAACTGGGCTTCATCAATCCCAACCACATCACAGCCTTGAGCCAAAATCCTGATGTTTGCAGCAGCGGGAACTGGAGTCGAACGGATTTCGTTGGTGTCGTGCGAAACAATCATCTCATCGTGGTATCTTGTGTCGATAGATGGCTTGAAAATTTCGACCTTTTGCTTGGCAAATTGAGCTCTTTTGAGCCTTCGGATGAGTTCCTCGGTTTTGCCCGAAAACATCGAACCGCAGATTACTTCAATCCAACCAAATTGTTCTTTATGATTTACTGTATTTTCGAGAAACATTTTGTATTTTTCAGCCTTAAAAAGGATTAGTTTTTTTTACTTTGTAATGAAAACAAATTTATTAAAAAAGAAGCGCCTTACTTACTATAATATTAAAAGTTATGAAAAAAAAGCTGGAAGCCGAATTAATCAGCATTGCACACCGAATTTTAAAGCTTAAAAACAAATCAGAATTGGTGCAACTGCATCAAGAAACACAAAAACTGTATGAGAAATTATCGGTTTTGAAGTTTGTGGAAGAAAATTTTGGTGATGTAAAGCCAACTATCGGATACAAGGAAGTCGAAGAAAAATTGGAAGCGACTTTTGATGAAAAAGAAGAAGTTGTTGCAGAAGAAACGTCTGTGAATGAAGAAGTGGAAGAAACAATGGAAGCTGAAACTCCCGAAGAAGTTGTTTCGGAAGTAGAAGAAGACGAAACAGAAACAGCGGATGAAACTCCAGAAGAAGAAGTAGAGGAAGAGAAAGGTGAAGAACCTTCAGAACTTGCTGAAGAGGAAACTCCCGAAGAAGACGTTTCGGAAGCAGAAAAACAAGCTGTTGCCGAAAGTGAAGACGAAGAAGAGTCAATAGAGGTTGAAAAAGAAAAAGAGTCTTCTGTTGAAGAAGATAAAGATGAAGAACCTTCAGAACTTGCCGAAGAGGAAACTCCGGAAGAAGAAGTTTCGGAAGTAGAAAAAGAGGCTGTTGCCGAAAGTGAAGACGAAGAAGAACCAACTTTGGCTGAGAAAGAAGAAACCTCGGTTGAAGAGGAAGAACAAGTTGAAACTTCAGCACAAACCAAAACAGAGGAGAAAAAAGAACATCTTTTTGAACCTACTTTTGAATTGGCTTTTGATAAGAAAGAAGATGTTGAAGAAGTGGCCAAAGAATCTGGACATCAGATTATTTTTGAAGATTTCTTGGGTTCTGATTACAAAGAATTAGAATTTGTAAAGGCTGAAATCGAAAAAAGCGATGAAGAACCAGAACCAGTAAATGCGAAAGTTGTCCCAGAAATTGAAGAAACAAAAGACGTGCAAGTGGAGCAATCGGTCAAAAAAAATTTTCCAGAAGCTCCACAATATGAAGGCATCAAAATCACAAAAGGAATCACTTTTGGATTAAATGATAAAGTTGGATTTGTTAGCCAGCTTTTTGGCGGGAGCAATGAGGATTTCAATAGAGTTATCTCTCAATTGAATACCTTCAATACGTTTCAAGACGCCAAAAATTTCATCGAAGATTTGGTAAAACCAGATTATAACGATTGGAAAGGAAAAGAAGATTTTGAAGAGCGTTTTCTTGAAGTGGTAGAGCAAAAGTTTAAATAATCAATAGAAATATTAATTTATTTGCCACAGATTTAAGGATTAAAAAGGATTTTTGAAATCTGTAGGAATCTTTGAAATCTGTGGCAAAAGATAAATAAGTAAATGTCAAAACTATATATAGTTCCAACGCCAATTGGCAATCTCGAAGACATGACTTTTCGTGCAATCCGGATTTTGAAAGAGGTCGATTTGATTTTGGCTGAAGACACTCGAACAAGCGGAAAACTGCTGAAACATTTCGAAATCGGAACACACATGCACAGCCATCACATGCACAACGAACACAAGACGGTTGAGAATTTAATTTCAAGATTAAAAGCCGGTGAAACCATTGCCTTGATTTCGGATGCGGGAACTCCGGCGATTTCCGATCCTGGGTTTTTACTTACAAGAGCTTGTGTCGAAAATAATATAACCGTTGAATGTTTGCCTGGTGCAACAGCTTTTGTCCCGGCTTTGGTGAATAGCGGTTTGCCAAACGATAAATTTATTTTCGAAGGATTTCTTCCTGAAAAGAAAGGAAGACAAACCCGATATTTGGCTTTAGCCGAAGAAACCCGAACGATGATTTTATATGTTTCGCCTCATAAATTATTGAAAACCTTAGCGGAATTCATCACCTATTTTGGCGAAGACCGACAAATTTGTGTTTCAAGGGAACTATCAAAACTACACGAAGAAAATGTCCGAGGAACGGCAAAAGAAGTTCTCACGCATTTTGAAAACAAACCGCCAAAAGGGGAGATTGTTGTGGTGGTTGCTGGAAAATCTACTAAATAATCAACACAGATTTCAAGCATTAGAACAGATTTTAATTTTAAGATTTTTTTTTAATCTTTAAATCCTTCAATCTTTATATCTTTAAATTATGAATACACATCAAGTACATACAAAATGGCTGGGAGAAATGGCTTTCGAAGCTACAAATCCTGGCGGAATAATCAAGATGGATTCTGATGCTGAATTTGGAGGCAACAACAATGGCTTGCGACCAAAATCGATGATGTTGGCTTCACTGGCGGGTTGTACGGGAATTGATATTGCTTCATTACTAAAGAAAATGAAGGTCGAAATCGATACTTTTACCATTGATGTCGAAGGCGATTTGACCGAGGAACATCCAAAATTTTATCATACCGTTCGGGTAAATTATAATTTTTTCGGAACTGATTTAGACGAGGCAAAACTGCAAAAAGTCGTCTCTCTTTCGGTAGATAAATATTGTGGCGTGATGGAAATGTTCCGTCAATTTGCAAAAGTAGAAGTGAAAATTAATTATTTGAAATCCTAAATGACAATTACCGCTTTTTTAAACCAACTTCAAGAACATCCAAAATCAATAAACTTTCAAGATACGATTCAGGTTATTGAGGGAAACTACAATTTTACACCAACAGCTTTCCAAAACGGAAACCAATATAATAAGGTAGGAGAAAATAACGGTTCTTGTAAAATATTTGCCTTTGCAAAACTTCAAAATCTTTCAAAAGATGCAACATTGGCTTGTTTCGGAGCCTATTATTTTGAAGATGTTCTGCAAAATCCAGTAGGAACCGACCATCAAAACATCCGAAATTTTATGCAAACCGGTTGGGATGGAATCAATTTTGAAGGAGAAGCACTTGTTTTAAACCATTAAGATAGTAAGTTTCATTAAGCCAAACATAGACTTAATTTTTCTTAATTCCTTAATGGTTCAAATTCCGAAATAAACAATAACAATAGAAAATAAATAATTTAAAGCCATACAAAAATGCGTTGGACAATCAAACAAAAACCAGAAACAAGCCAAATAAAAACCTTGGCTCAAGCCCTAAATGTTGAAGAAAATATTGCTTCACTTTTATTGCAACGTGGCATCGAGACCTATGAAGATGCCCGACAATTCTTCCGACCATCCTTAGAGGATTTGCATGACCCATACCTTATGAAAGATATGGATTTGGCCGTTTCAAGAATCGAAAAAGCCATCGAAAACAAAGAAAATATTATGGTTTTTGGCGATTATGATGTTGATGGAACAACAGCCGTTTCGCTTGTTGCCTCTTATTTGAAATCCTATTATCCAAATGTTGCCACCTATATTCCAGACCGTTATGACGAAGGTTATGGCGTTTCCTTCAAAGGAATCGATTATGCCGATGACAACGGAATTTCATTGATAATTTCATTAGATTGCGGTATAAAATCCATCGACCACGTGGCTTACGCCAAAGAACGAAGCATCGATTTTATCATTTGTGACCACCACCGTCCAGGTGAATTTTTGCCTGAAGCTGTAGCTGTTTTAGATCCAAAAAGGGAAGATTGCAACTATCCTTATGACGAATTGTGTGGTTGCGGAATCGGTTTTAAATTGATTCAGGCATTAGGCAAAAACAGAGGTGAATCTATCGAAGATTTATTGCCTTATTTGGATTTGGTTGCAACTGCAATTGCAGCCGATATTGTTCCCATGACGGGTGAAAATAGGATTCTAGCCAAGTTTGGACTCGAAGTCATCAACTCCAATCCTCGACCAGGAATCAAGGCGTTGATTCATCAAGTGAAGAAAAAAGTTTTGGATATTACAGATGTCGTTTTCATCATCGCACCAAGAATAAATGCAGCAGGGAGAATCAAACACGGCAATCATGCGGTTGAATTATTGTCGGAATTCGATTTCGAACAGGCCGTTCAGTTTGCCTCAGAAATCGAAAAATACAATGCAGATCGAAAAGAACTCGACAAGCAAATCACGATCGAAGCTTTAAATCAAATTCAGGATAATGCTGAAGATAAACGATTCTCAACAGTTGTCTATCACGAATCTTGGCACAAAGGTGTCATCGGAATCGTCGCTTCCCGGCTCATCGAAACCTATTATCGTCCTACTTTGGTGTTCACTAAAAGTGGCGATAAACTAGCGGCATCGGCTCGTTCAGTGAAAGGTTTTGATGTTTATAATGCACTCGAAGCCTGTTCGGAACACCTTGAACAATTTGGCGGTCACATGTATGCCGCAGGCTTGACCTTAAAAGAAGAGAATTATCAAAATTTCAAAAATGCCTTCGAAGAAATCGTCAAAAACACCATTCACGAAGATTCTTTGACGTCTGAAATATCGGTTGATGCCGAAATAAATCTATCCGATATTACGCCAAAATTCATCCGGATTCTCAAACAATTTGAGCCCTTCGGGCCTTTGAATATGACACCTGTTTTTCTTACTACAAATCTAATTGACACTGGCTTTGGAAAAAAAATAGGTCAAGCCGAAGAACACATCCGACTTTTTATCAAGCAAAATAACTCCGAAGGTCTTGTCGGAATTGGTTTCGGACTCGGAAATAAACTAGACATTACCACAAACCGTCAACCATTTCAGGCCGTTTATTGCATCGACGAGAATGAGTGGAACGGCAATGTTTCCTTGCAACTTCGACTGAAAGACATCAAAGAACATTATTGATTTTAAGAGCTTTTCTCGCTTTCCATTACAATCTTTTGCTTGAAAATGTATTTTTTCCAAGACACAAAAGGAGCTTCCGTTGGTCGCTCTTTTCTGTCAGGAAAAAATACATTTTCAAGCAAAAGGATTTCCATTTCCATCAAGGCTAGCTTCGCCGTTGGAATCAGTAGTTTCAAAATAAATCTATTTGCTAAATCCAACTTTAACAATTCTATTTAGAATCAATATAAATAAAAACTTATATTTGTTTCAAATTGAATGTAGTTATGAAAGGAATTGAGCAAATTTATTACAACAACTTTGGGATGTCCTTTTATTGGAAGGAAAAAAACACCATAAAATCAGAAAAGATTCAATTGGTTTTCAAAGAAACTGGTTTCTATTTCACAGTTTCGGAATTGGAAAATTTTGCAGTCTTAATTGAAGACAGTTGCAAAAGAAACAGCTGTTGCGAAAATTGCGAAATGAAATACCGCTGTGCCAAATTTTTGCTCAAAACTCCGGTTTCACAAATTGATTTAGCCGTTTCCATGAAAGAACTCGACTCAATTAAAGACCTTGTGGAAGGCACTTTGTTCAAAATAAAACTAGAAGAATATATGTATGGAGTAGGGATGAATTAATTTTTATATTCTTTTAATTCAAAATTTTCACCATCAAAAACACCATACGTAAAGTAGCCAATCCAATCGCCCAGATTTACATATTCTGAATTTTCTCCAACAGAAATTTTCATCGGCAAATGGCGGTGTCCAAAAATAAAATAATTATAATGTTTGGTTTCCAATTTGCGTTTGGCATATAAAACCAACCACTCGTTTTCTTCTCCTAGAAATTTCACATCGGCATCACCAGAAATAAGCTTGTTTTTCACCGAAAGATATTGGGCCAATTTCATACCGACATCAGGATGTAGCCATCTGTAAAGCCATTTTGAGAATGGAGCTGTAAATACTTTTTTCATTCTTTTGTAGCCTTTGTCGCCAGGACCCTTTCCGTCTCCATGACCAATAAGGAACGTTTTGTTTCCAAAAATAAACTCCTTATTATCGTGATAGACAGGAATGTTCAACTCTTTCTCAAAATAATCCGACATCCATAAATCATGATTGCCTACGAAGAAATAAATGGGAATTCCACTGTCGCGGATTTCGGCCAGTTTTCCTAAAACGCGAACAAATCCTTTTGGAACAACGGTTTTATATTCAAACCAAAAATCGAACAAATCGCCCAATAAGAAAATGGCTTCTGCATCTACTTTTACTTCATCAAGCCACATTACAAAATGTTGTTCTCGGGGGAAACTCATCTCGGGAGTTGGAGCTCCAAAATGTTGATCGGAAGCAAAATATATTTTCTTATTTTTGGGTAATTGCATTATTCGTTTTTTAAAATTCAAATATAGGAAATGTTCAAAACATTTATGGAAATCTATTTTGGCATAATAAGAATCTTAATCGTTTTAACAGTATGCAAGAAGGTTAAGCCTTATTTGTAACAACTGAAAACTAATTAGTTAAATATCTATTTTAAGCTAGATTATTCTTAAATTTTGTTAAATTTGAAGTTCTTAAACTACGAAACTATATTAAACTACCTAAATTTTCATTTTATGAAAAAAATTACTTTTCTATTATTAACTCTTTTGTGTTGCCTGATAGGGTTTTCGCAGGAGTTACCGCAAAATTTCGATGAAATAACCCCCTATCCTAGCGGACTTCCCACAGGTTGGATTAGGGCAGATAATGGTGTGGGTACTGGTCAAAGTTGGAGATTGGTTAATGCTTCGGCGGCTATTGTAAATGGAACTCAATCGATGTTCATCAGTAACGAAGAAATTGGTCAAGGCAATACTTCCAGAGATTACTTGATTACGCATTTAATTACCGTTCCAGAAAACGGACAATTGCGTTTTCAGGCTCATCAGACCATTCAGGGTAACCAAGGTACTATATATGAGGTGCGTTATTCTACTAATACTGATGTCGCAAGCCAAGGTGATATTTCACAGTATCAATTGTTAAAGAGCTGGACAGAGCCAGAAATGAATGTGGTTTTTGATGATTTTGAAGAAAAAATCGTGGATCTTACCCCTTTATTGGCAACCGATCAGGAAATATATATCGCTTTTGTTAGAGTTCATACCCAAACTACAAGTGGACTAGGGGGAGATAGATGGGTAATCGATGATGTTAATGTAACTTCGACGTGTTTTCCTCCTTCTGCACTTGATGCTACGGATATAGCATCACAATCGGCAAATCTTACTTGGGCACATCAGGGAAGTGCGATTAACTATCAATATGCTTTAGTACCTGCGGAAGCTTCACAACCTGAAGACGATAGTCCACTTGTTTTAGATACTTCAAGCGGTGAACTTAATTTTATTGCAACAGGGTTAACAGAAGACACAGGTTACAAATATTGGCTTAGAGCAGAATGTGAAGAAAATGTTTTCAGTGAATGGACAGGTCCGTACTTTTTTAATACCTACCCTTTTGGTACTGTATGTAATGACCCTATCACGATACTTACACTTCCTTATGAAACGGATGCAAATACGGGTAATTTTCAAAATTTCATCACTGCTTCACAAGGAACAAGTTGTGGCGCTACACCAGCAAATACGAATTATCTAACGGGGAACGATGTTATTTATAGATTAGAAGTTCCTTCTGATGCTCCGGTTGGATCAATGATAAGCATAACTTTGACACCAGGAGCGGCAAGAACTTCCGTTTTTGTGTATAATGAATGTGCAGACATAGGTGTTGCTTGTATGGCAGGTGCCGCAAGTACTTCATCAACAGCAAGGGTTATTGATGACTTTCCTGTTGTTGCAGGAGAAGATTATTATATTGTAATATCTTCAGGAGCACCAACTCAAACATTTCCTTATAATCTTATTATACAATATGAAAATTGTGAGAAGCCAACAACTTTAGGTTTTGACCAAGCAAATGCTACTCTTGAAGGAGGAACAGCAACATGGACAGAAGTAGGAACTTCAACCGCATGGCAGATTGCTGTTCAAGATGCTGGTCAGCCTATACCAAATGCACCAGGACAATATATTGAATTCTTAGATAACGATGGCGTGGCAGGTATGACTCTAACTGGTTTAGATGCAGCACATCTTTATCAATATTGGGTAAGATCCGAATGTTCTCCGGGTGTTTATAGTGCTTGGTCTGGACCATTTGTATTCAATACTGCAATTTGTGCCGTTGAGGATCAATGTACTTATACCTTTAGAATGACCGATTCTGCTAATAATGGTTGGAATGGTGCAAGAATGCAGATCAGACAGAACGGTATTGTTCTTCCGATATTTCCAGCATCGACGCCACCAAACACGATTGGAGGAACATTTCCTTCAGGAGGTGGACCAGTTGATGTTACAGTAACAATGTGTGATGATGTTCCATTTGATATATTCTGGCTAACTGCAGGTTCGCAACCACAACAATGTATCATATCGGTTATTAATTCATTCGGGCAAACAATCTTCACAAAACCAGCAGGAGTTGGTAGTGCAGGAACTGTAATTTATAACAGTGTAGTAGAATGTGATGTACCCAGATGTGATATAGCACCAACGGCTGTTGGGACAACATTCGTAACAACGATTGGTGCAACTGTAAACTGGACAGCTCCAGGAACAGAGAATGTAGGATATGAAATTTACTATGTTCCAACAGGACAACCGGCTCCTACAGCTTTGTCAACCCCGATGGAAACAGGAGTGAATGGACCAGCGGCACCTTTTTCGCATACAATCCCAAACGGACTTAACGCAGATACAACTTATGATGTATACGTTAGAGTAGTTTGTTCACCGTTCAATTCACCATGGTCGGCAATTCATACTTTTACAACATTGCCAACCTGCCCAAAACCAATCAACCAGTCCGTTACTGCAGGAAGTATAACTATGAATAGTGCGGAACTATTATGGGCAGAAGGTGGTGTTGCGACAGAATGGGAAGTATTATTATTAAAAGCAGGACCTCAAGCACAAGCTCCAGCCGCTCCAGGCGTAGTTCCTGTTTTAGCGGCAGGCGATAAATATTATCCAGGGCTAACAGGAGCATTGTCCTTGACACCAACAGATCTTGATCCAGCCACAATCTATTATTATTATGTAAGAGCTATCTGTGGAGGAAATGACCCAAGTACTTGGACGGGACCTATAGTATTCAATACTATTACTTGTGCCGAAACAGACAAATGTTTATACAGATTTAAATTGACCAGCACAATTGGTAATAGCTGGAGTTCGGCAAGAATGCAAGTTAGACAAAATGGAATCGTTGTTGCAACTCTTGGAGCTTCTTTAGTCAACAATGCCAATGGTGTACAAGTTTTTTTATGTAATGATGTTCCAATTGATTTATATTGGAATATTGCAGGAACTCAACCTGAATCGATTGGTGTTTCGATCCAAAATCCATTTACCGATATTGTCTATACAAAATTACCGGGTGAAGGAACACCATTGACAGTTCTTTATTCAGATGATATATTAGGACATTGTGTGCCTCCAACTTGTCCGAAACCTACGGATCTTTTGGTTACGGTTGGCAGTGTTACTCAAACAACTGCTGAACTTAGCTGGACAGCTGGCGGATCTGAACAACAATGGGAAATTTATGCGGTTCCAACCATTGGAGCAACTCCTCCTGTAAACTATACTCCTCTAAATACAGGTGCTGCTGGTTATTATTTAACCGATGTTGGGGAAAACCCTTATACAATTGAAGGATTATTACCTAATACTGCTTATACCTATTACGTTAGAGCAATTTGTTCACCTACAGACATAAGCACTTGGACAATATTAAATCCAAGAACATTTATAACTAAACCAGTAAATGATGAGTGTAGTGCCGCAACACTAGTTCCGGTAAACCCTACACGTGTTTGTGCCGAATCAGTAACAGGAAACACATTAGGAGCAACTTTGTCTGCAGAAGCAATAACATGCACTGGAGGTAAAGACGACGATGTTTGGTATAGCTTTATAGCTACATCAACAATTCATATTATAACTTTTAGCAATGTGGTTAGTTATGTACCTGCAACACCAGTAACACTTGATCACGCATTATATGTTGGAGACGAATGCAATAATTTGACCCAGCTGTATTGCAGTGACCCAGATGTTAGCGTTGCAAACAATTTAAATATTGGTACAATGTATAAAATCAGGGTTTACACCAGGGAAACAGGTACTGCTAATAATCCTAGAAA
This sequence comes from Flavobacterium arsenatis, assembly GCF_031456785.1. NCBI lineage: Bacteria > Pseudomonadati > Bacteroidota > Flavobacteriia > Flavobacteriales > Flavobacteriaceae > Flavobacterium > Flavobacterium arsenatis. Next base: position 2,848 of record NZ_JAVDVI010000012.1, on the reverse strand, counting down.
TGCAACTTTTACATTGTGTATCACCACTCCAGATCCGATTACTAATGATGAATGTGCTACTGCAATAGAAGTGCCTGTTAATAATGGGGTAATTTGTAACCTATTTGTATCAGCTAGTGTTACTGGTGCTACAGCATCTCCACAGACGAGTTCTTGTCCTGGAAATGAAGACGATGATGTTTGGTTTGAATTTGTGGCAAACAGTACAATTCAAATTATATCATTTACAAACATTCAGGGAACAGCAACCGATTTGAATAGTTCATTATACAAAGGTGATGAATGTGGAAATATGGTATTTGTAGCTTGTAATAATAATGATGAGACAGTTGTAAATAATTTAGAGATCGGAGCGACTTACAAAATTAGAGTTTGGTCGGTTTCAAATAGATTAGAAGATATTACTTTCGATTTATGTGTCGGAAGAATCCCACCACCAATTGTAACAAGTACAACTCAGTATACAGTACAGGAATTAGTTCAAGACATATTGTTTGATACTGATTGTGCGACCGTAAGCAACATTACCTATTCAACAGGAAGTAATTTTGGAGGACCAAACGGAATAGGATATTTCAATAAAGATGCTTCAGAGTTTGAATTATTTGAGGGTATCGTTTTATCTACAGGAAATGCAAACAGTGCTCCAGGACCTAATACATCAAATTTGAGTGAATCGTCAGATGGGTGGTATAATCAAGGAGATGCAGAATTAGAAGCTATCATTCTTGAAGCTACAGGATTACCAATGATTTCCAGAAATGCCACAAGACTAGAATTCGATTTTGTACCTCTAAGTGATGAAATTAGTTTCGACTTTATATTTGCTTCAGAAGAGTACGGACAATTTCAATGTTCTTACAGTGATTCATTTGCTTTTATCCTGACAAATACAGCTACTGGTGTTAAAACTAATTTGGCTATAACAGAAGCAGGTGATCCAATTTCAGTTGTAACAGTCAGAGATTCTCTGTTTAATCCTGCCGGACAGACTTGTCCTTCGATGAATCCAAACCAATTTGGAGAATATTATGGGATTCTTCCTGGAGGGTTAAATCCATTGGGAGCTCCAGTTAATTTTGAAGGAGTAACTGTAAAGCTAACTGCTTTTTCAGAAGTTGAACCAGGAACAACATATCATATCAAATTGGTTATTGCAGATAGATCAGATGGTTCTTATGATTCAGCTGTATTTATTGAAAATTTCAAAATTGGAGATGTAGATCTTGGAGAAGATTTTCTTCAGGCTAATGGAAACGCACCTTGCGAAGGGGATTGCGTAACAATCGATTCTGAATTAGATCCTGCTGACTATACCATCAATTGGTTCTTAAACGGTGAAATTATACCAGGTGAAACAGGGCCTACTTTGTTAGTTTGTGAGCCAGGAGATTATTCTATTGAAGCACAATTCAATACCACTACTTGTTTTGCAACAGATTTAGTAAAAGTTGAATTCTTTACAGATCTTCCTGCAGGAACTCCGTCAAATTTGGTTGATTGTAATGCTTCAGGAAATGGAGTTTTCAATTTAGCTTTAAACACTCCTGTAATTCTAGCGCCTTTTGCTCCAGGAACTCACGAAATTCTTTATTTCTTGACAATTGAGGATGCTGAAAACAATGTTTTGGAGAATGCAATACCAGCAGAAGATTTAGAGAATTTCCCAGGTGTAAATGGTCAGACTATTTATGTCCGAGTAAATTATTTAGGAACTCCATGTTTCCAGATCGTTAATTTCCAATTAATTGTCCAAGATCTTACACCACAATTTATTGTATTGGGAACAAAAGAATTTTGTCCGGAAGGAAGTACAACAGTTACAGTTGCTCCAACCAATGATAGTTTTGATCCAAGCGCAGTTAGTTATAGTTGGACATTTGGTACAGAAACACTTGCATCAACATCAAGTTCATTAACCATCAATGGAGAAGCAGGTTATGGAACGTATACAGTAACGGTAAACAATTCAGGTTGTACTGCTACCCAAACATTTGAGATTACAAATGCAAATACAACATGGTTCTTTGACTTGACCGCTCCTGCAACTTTGTGTCCAGATGAAACAGGAACGCTTTCTGTGAATGTAACTAATAACCCATCAGGATTCCCAGTTACTTATACCTATACCTTAACAGATGGAAGTGAAGTAGTTTCAACAAACAACTCTATCCTAATTGATACACCTGGAGTCTATTCCGTGATGGTAGATATTCAAGGTTGTATCAGCGGTCCAGAAACAGTTACAGTTGGAGATAGTGTTGCAGATTGGCAGATAACATTTGAAGGTGAGCCTTATATAATATGTCCAAGCCAAGCAGTTACATTATCCTTTACAGCGATTAATTTTGACATTAATTCTCCAAATGCAACTTACACTTGGACTTCTCCAAGTGGAACAACAGGACAAGGAGCAACATTCAGCGCTACTGAAGTAGGAACATATAATTTACAAGTAGATATTTTTGGTTGTATATCTCCATTTGATGTAACTGTTGGAGAAAACACAACAGCAATTGAAGTAGATTTTGAGCAAGGTTGCGATATGGGTGCGTATCGCCTCGTAGCAATTCCGTTGAACGGTTCATTTGATCCTTTGACAGCAACATACACATGGTCAGGGCCTAATAGCACAAGTTTTGAAAACACAGCCGAGCCAAATGCTATTGTGCTTAAAGCACCGGGAGTGTTTACTGTTACAATTACTACCGCTGATGGCTGTGCTGTTACAGAGCCAATCACTGTGAACAATGTCGGCTGTCAGATCCAAAAAGGTATCTCCCCTAACAACGATGAGAAGAACGACAATTTCGACCTCAGCGGTTATAATGTGAGGGAGATCAGCATC